>JBLNDU010000056.1:0-2942 GCA_050261935.1 Nocardioidaceae bacterium
GTGAGCGGCGGCGGCCTGATCGAGTTCGAGCACTTCGCGGCCGTCGACATGCGCGTCGGCCGCATCGTCGAGGTGCAGGAGTTCCCGGAGGCCCGCCGGCCGGCGTGGAGGCTCCGCGTCGACTTCGGCCCCGAGCTGGGCGTCAGGCGCTCCTCGGCGCAGATCACGAACTACCCCCGCGAGGAGCTCGAGGGGCGCCTCGTGATCGCGGTCGTGAACTTCCCGCCGCGCCAGATCGGCCCCGTGCGCTCGGAGGTCCTGGTCCTCGGCACCTACAGCGACGAGGGCGTGCTGCTGCTCAGCCCCGAGCCGGGCGCCGCGCTCGGCGACCGGGTGGGCTAGCTGTAATCGGCAGGGGGGTTGTTCTGTCCGGGCCTCCTCGGAGGCTGCGGGTTGCGAGTTCTGCAACCTGCCGAAGGAGGCCCGGAAGTGACACTGCATCAGAACGCCAAGACGTGTCCGGCGTCGCGGCGGTTGATGTGCGAGCGCATCGATGCGGGGTGGCCGCTGACGCAGGCCGCCGAGGCGGCCGGAGTCAGCGGCCGGCGCGCCCGCGAGTGGTATCGCCGCTGGCAGGCCGGCGATCGCGCGCTTGTCGATCGCTCGTCGGTGGCGCACTCGATCCCCGCCAAGACGCCGGCGGATGTCGAGGAGGCGGTCTGCGCGCTGCGCGAGCTGCGCATGTCGGGCAGCCGGATCGCTGAGGTGCTGCGGATGCCCGAGCGCACCGTCCGGGCGGTCCTGGCTCGCAACGCGCTGGCCAAGCTGCCGCGCCCCGACGCCGCAGAGCCCGCCAATCGCTATGAGCGGCCGGCACCGGGCGAGCTGCTGCACATCGACGTCAAAAAGCTCGGGCGGATCGGCCGCGAAGGCCACCGCGTCAACGGCGACCGGCGGACCCGCAGCCGCGGGATCGGCTGGGAATACGTCCACGTCTGCGTCGATGACTGCACGCGCCTGGCCTACGTCGAGGTTCTCAGCAGCGAGCGCACCGACGACGTCGTCGCATTCCTGGGCCGCGCGGTCGCGTTCTATAACGCCCACGGCATCGAGATCCAGCGGCTGATGACCGACGGATGAAAGTCAAGTGGCGGCGGGCGTGGTGTGGTGCGATCCTTCGGGGCGGGTGCGGGTGACTGACGAAGCGAAGCGCAGGCCTTGGGGCTATCGAGCCTGCCGCGCGGCTTTGTCCTTCGAGGACCTATGAGATGCGCGCCCCGGTGTCGCGCCCGCACCCGCTTTCTTCGGCCCGGTGGCCTTCCAGTCGTTAACGAGCCGGCGATAGGCGGCCTCGGCCTGGCGGGATAGCTCGCGCTCGGCGTCGAAGACGGCCTTGGACTTGCCGCCGGCGATGCCGTGGCGGCCCTTCTGGGGCGGGGCGCCGGCGAGCAGTTCGAGCTTGCGGATCTTGTTACGGGTCATCGCCGGGCGCGCGAACGCATAGTCCTCGTCGCGGGTGAGCAGGTGCCAGAACAGCACGACGAGCTTGCGGGCGGTGGCGGTGGCGGCGACCTGCGGGCCGCGTCGCGCGCGGACGCGCTCGAAGAACGCCCGCAGCGGCCCGGCGGTCAAGATCACGCGCCAGGCTGCCTCGCCGAGCATGTGCCTGGCCTCCGACGCGCCGGCCTTGCTGATGCGCCCGTGACGTGCCGGCGTGTTGCCTGACTGGTGCACGCGCGGATCGAGCCCGAGATAGCTGACCAGCTTGCGCGGCGAGGGGAACCGCCGGATGTCGCCGATCGAGGCCATGAAGGCCGCGGCGGTCTGGACGTTGACGCCGGGCACCGTCATCAGCCGCAGCACCTCGGGCCAGTCGAGCGCCAGACGCGCGATCTCGCGGTCGAGCCCGGCGATCTCACCGCTCAGGAAGTCGATCTGGCGCAGGCAGCCCTCAAGCGTGAGGCGCTCGTCGACCGGCAGCTCCAGCGCGCCCAGCCACGCTCGGCCGGCGTTGCCGAACGCGTCGGTCACCGGCGGGCGCTCGCACAGATTGCGCGACAGCACCCCATGCGTCTCGTTCTTGGCGCGAGTCCGAGCGCGCACCACGCGCTCGCGGCGGTTGGTCAGCCGCCGCAGCGTGCGCGTGCGGTCATCGGGCGTCCAGACCCCATCGAGCAGCCCGGAGATCAGCAGCCGCGCCAGCGCCCGTGCGTCGAGGCGGTCGGTCTTGGCCTTGGCATCGGTGATCGACCGCAGCTTGCGCGTGTTGGCGACCACGACCCGCACGCCGTGATGCTGGAGGATCGACACGATCTTGTCGCTGCCGCTCGTCGCCTCAAGCGCGACGACGTCGCCCGCGACGAGGCTCTGCGCGAAGACCTCAAGCGTGTCGACGCGCGTCGCGATCCGGCCCGCCGCCCGAACGTGGCCGCCTTCTGCGATCGCGACCTCGCAGAAGTCGCGATGAACATCCAACCCGAACCCGCGCACCGTGCTCCTCTCGTCGACGATCGGCGGGAGCGCGGCGGGACACACGACACAGACGGATACGTGCTCTCAGCACACCGGGACAAGTCGCAGGGGCGGCCACGAACAACGCCGAGCTCGCAGCTCATCGGTTATGACGGCCTGCCCGTCCGCGTCTCCCAACAGCGCCCCTAATTCCCGGAGCCCAAAGGCTCCCGGCGGCGCCGGACGGCAGTTTCATCTCCCGACAACGGGCCCGGCTACCGCTCGATCGCGCACGCGGCGCTGTGCCGGCAGCTGGGCATCCGGCATCTGTTCACCCAGCCCTACCGGCCCAAGACCAACGGCAAGGCCGAACGGTTTATCCAGACGCTGCTGCGCGAATGGGCCTACGCCGCCGCCTACCCGACCAGCGCCGCCAGGAGCCGCGCGCTGCCCGCCTTCCTCGACCGCTACAACAACCACCGCCCGCACAAGGCGCTCGGCGGAATCCCACCCGCCAAACGCCTCGCCGAACGGATCAACCCGGCTGCCGC
>JBLNDU010000057.1:0-2727 GCA_050261935.1 Nocardioidaceae bacterium
GTCTGGGCCCACCACATGTTCGTGTCGGGCATGTTCTCGTGGCTGCGCGTGCCGATGATGATCACCACGATGCTGATCGCGGTGCCCACCGGCATCAAGATCTTCTCCTGGCTCGCCACGATGTGGCGCGGGGTGATCCACCTGCGAACACCCATGCTGTTCGCGCTCGGCTTCATCACGATGTTCACCCTCGGCGGGATCAGCGGCATCATGCTCGCGGTCATCCCGTTTGACATCCACGTGTCGGACACGTACTTCGTCGTGGCACACATCCACTACGTGCTGTTCGGCGGCAGCGTGTTCACGATCTTCGCCGGCATCTACCACTGGTTCCCGAAGATGACGGGACGGATGTACGACGAGACGCTCGGGAAGATCCACTTCTGGCTCTCGTTCGTCTTCTTCAACCTCACCTTCGGGCCCATGCACTTCGTGGGCATCGAGGGCATGCCGCGCCGAGTGGCCGACTACGCCGACGAGTTCGCCACCTGGAACGCGGTGGTCTCCGTGTCGAGCTTCATCTTCGGGCTGTCGTTCCTCTTCTTCCTCTACAACATGATCGTGAGCTGGCGCAGGGGCCCGCGCGCCGCCGCCAACCCGTGGCGCGCCCACTCGATCGAGTGGCAGGTGTCCTCGCCGCCGCCCGTGTTCAACTTCGACGAGGTGCCGACCGTCGTGGGCGGCCCCTACGAGTACGGCGTGCCGGGCGCCGTGCACGCCGTGTTCAAGGAGAAGGCGCCGGCGCCCGTGCCCGCGGGCGGCGGCGGGGCGCCGCCACCGCCTGAATGACCCCCGCCCGCAAGCGCATCCTCGTCGTCGCGAACGAGACGGTCGCCGGCCGTCCGCTGATCGACGCCGTCAAGCGCCACGCGGACCGCGGCGACGTGCACGTGCACGTCATCTGCCCACAGAACCGGCCAAAGCACGGCTACGTGATCTACGACACCCACGTCCGCGACGCGGCCGAGAACCGGCTCAAGATGACGCTGGCGCTGCTCGCCGAGAGCGGCATCGAGGCGTCGGGCGAGGTGATGGACCCAGACCCGTACGCCGCGGTGATGGACGCGCTCGGCGACCAGGACTACGACGAGATCATCATCTCCACGCACCCGCAGACGCGCTCGGGCTGGCTGCGCCAGGGGCTCGTCGACCGCGTGGAGCGGGTCACACGGCGGCCGGTCGAGCACGTCGTCGTCGACCTCGACACGGAGCGCGACGAGACGAAGCGCACGCTCGTCGTGGCCAACCAGACCGTCGAGAGCCACGAGCTGCTCGACGCGCTGAGGGAGATGGCGCAGGACGAGCCGCACCGCTTCATCGTGATCTGCCCGCAGTCGGACAGCGGGGACGGCGGGGGTGGGCGCGGCGCGGGCAACGGCTCCGCCGGCGAGGCGGGGCTGGGCGACGCGCGTCGGCGGCTGGCGCACACGCTCCAGCTCCTCGACGACGCCGGCCTCGAGGCGGTCGGCCAGGTCGTGCACCCGGATCCGTTCACGGCGATCCAGAACGCGCTCCAGTTCTACGCCCCGGACGAGATCGTCATCTCGACCTTTCCGCGGAGCCGCTCGGGCTGGCTCCGCTCCGACCTCGTCGGCCGTGTGCGGGCGGCCACCTCGCGGCCGGTCCGGCACGTCGTGATCGAGGGGGGTGGCTAGTGGAGTCGGCGTCGGTAGCGGTCGCGCACGAGCACGAGCACCACGGCCCGCCGCCCGCGAACGTCTCCTCGCGCGTCGAGGCGCAATTCCTCGGGATGCTGCTTTTCATCATCTCGGAGATCATGCTCTTCGGAGCGTTCTTCACGGCCTACTTCTTCATCCGGGTCGTGAACAACGCCGAGTGGCCGGCGCAGGGCGAGGAGCTGCCGGTAGCGATCGCCGGCGTCAACACGGCGATCCTCCTCTCGTCGAGCTTCACGATGCACTGGGCGCTCGAGGGCGCGCGCAACGAGAACCGCTTCGCGATGCGCGCCGGGCTCTTCACCACGCTCCTGCTCGGCCTCACGTTCCTCACCGTGCAGATCAACGAGTACGTGCACATCGGCTTCTCGCCGTCCGACAACGCGCAGGGCACGATCTTCTACGGCCTCACAGGGCTGCACGGCGCGCACGTGTTCGTCGGGCTGACGCTGCTCCTGTTCGCGACGATCCGAGCCTTCCGCGGCCACTTCAGCGCCAAGGAGCACCGCGGCGTCGAGGTGCCGGGCATCTACTGGCACTTCGTCGACGTGATGTGGATCATCGTCTACAGCACGATCTACGTGCTTTGAGCGCGCGCCCGCGACGCGACGCCGGCGCGCGTCCGGGCGGGCCGCTCGCGGCGATTCCGAGGCCGCCGCGCCCGGACCTCCGCGCGCGCGGATCGACGTGCTGAACCCGCTGCGCTCGGAGCGCGAGGCGTTCCGCTTCCTGCTCTACGTCGCGGTGACGGTGGCGGTGATCGTCGCCGTCGTGCTCGTGCTGCGCGCCGTCCTGTGAGACGGCCCGACGCCGATCTCGAGCTCGCGGAGCGCGCCGCGCGACTGGCCGGCGAGCTGCTCCTGGACCGCGCCGGCGGGCCCGCGCGCGGGCTCGCCACGAAGTCGAGCCTCACCGACCCCGTGTCGGACGCCGACCGCGAGGCGGAGGCCGCGATCCGCGAGCTGCTGGCGACGGAGCGGCCCGACGACGGGCTCGTGGCAGAGGAGGGCTCGCGCGCGAGCGGGCGCAGCGGCCGTCGCTGGCTCGTGGA
>JBLNDU010000058.1:0-6546 GCA_050261935.1 Nocardioidaceae bacterium
CCGCTCGCCCTAACCTCGACCGCGTGGTCGACCCCCTCCACGAGGCGGCCCGCCGCCGCCCCTCGCACCCCGCGCTCGTCGCGGGCGGACGGACGGTCGGCTGCGCCGAGCTCGACGCGGCGGCCGACCGTGCGGCGCGCCGGCTCGCGGCGCTCGGGGTGGGTCGGGGCGACAGGGTGGCCACGACGCTGCCGCCGGGCCACGCCTTCGCCGAGCTGCTCCATGCGCTGCCGCGCCTCGGAGCCGCGCTCGTGCCGCTCGACGCGCGGCTGCCGGCGCCGGAGCTCAGGCGCCGGCTCGACGCCACCGGCGCGCGGCTCACCGTCCAGGAGCCGCTCCGCGGCCCCGAGGCCGACGCCGAGCCGGGAGCACGCCTCGACCCGGACGCCGTGCACACCGTCGTCTTCACCTCGGGCACGGGTGGCGCGCCCAAGCCGGTCGAGCTGACGCTGCGGAATCACCTGGCAAGCGCGCTCGGCTCGGCGTGGGCGCTCGGCGTCGACCCCGACGACCGCTGGCTCTGCCCGCTGCCGGTCTTCCACGTCGGCGGCCTCGCGGTCCTGCTCCGCTCGGCGCTGTACGGCACCACGGCGATCGTCGACGCGCGCTTCGATGCGCCCCGCGTGCGCGCCTCCCTCGAGAGCGGCGAGGCGACGCTTGTCTCGCTCGTGGCCACGATGCTCGCGCGCCTGCGCGAGGCCGGGCTCATGCGGGCCCCTGCGCTTCGCGCCGCGCTGCTCGGCGGCGGCCCGGTGCCGGCTGGCCTGCTCGAGTGGGCCGCCGCCCTCGGCCTGCCGGTGCGGCCGACCTACGGGATGACGGAGACCGCCTCGCAGGTCGCGACCGCGCCCCCGGGCGAGCTCGCGGCCGTGCCGCTGCCAGGCGTGGAGCTGCGCATCGCCGCCGACGGCGAGATCCTCGTGCGCGGGCCCGTCGTGGCACGGGACGCCCTGGGCGTCGACGGCTGGCTCCATACGGGAGACGCCGGCAGCCTCGACGCGCGCGGCCGACTCCGCGTCGAGGGCCGCCTCAAGGAGCTGATCGTGACCGGCGGCGAGAAGGTCGCACCGGCCGAGGTCGAGGCGGCGCTGCTCGCCCACCCGGCGGTCGCCGACGCCGGCGTCGTGGGCCTTGCCGACGCGGACTGGGGAGAGGCCGTGACGGCCTTCGTGGTGCTCGCCCACGGCGCCTCCGACGCCGCGCTGCTCGCCCACTGCCGCGCGCGGCTCGCGCGCCACGAGGTGCCGAAGCGGATCGAGCGCGTCGCCGCTCTGCCGCGCACGGCCACCGGCAAGCTCCTGCGCGACCGGCTGGCGGGCGATACGGGCTAGAGTCCGCCGCCTTGATCTACGACAAGGACGCCGACCTCTCGAAGCTCGCCGGCAGGACCGTCGCCATCCTCGGCTACGGCTCGCAGGGCCACGCGCACGCGCTCAACCTGCGCGACTCCGGCGTGGACGTGGTGGTCGGGCTGCGCCCGGGCTCGGCCTCCGCCGACAAGGCGCGCGGCGACGGCCTGCGCGTCGAGTCGGTCGCCGACGCGGCCAGCGCCGGCGGCATCGTGATGGTGCTGCTGCCCGACGAGCGCCAGGCCGAGGTCTGGGAGCGCGAGATCCGCGACGGCATCGCACCCGGCGACCTGCTGCTGTTCGCGCACGGCTTCTCGATCCACTTCCGGCAGATCGAGCCGCCCCCGGAGGTCGACGTGGGGATGGTGGCGCCCAAGGGCCCGGGCCACCTCGTGCGCCGCCAGTTCCTCGAGGGCAACGGCGTGCCGGGCCTGGTGGCCGTGCACCAGGACGCCACCGGCCAGGCGCGCGAGCTCGTGCTCGCCTACGCCAAGGGCATCGGCTGCACGCGCGCCGGCGTGATCGAGACGACCTTCCGCGAGGAGACCGAGACGGACCTGTTCGGCGAGCAGGCGGTGCTCTGCGGTGGCCTCACGGAGCTCGTGCGGGCCGGCTACGAGACGCTCGTCGAGGCGGGCTACGACCCGCGGCTCGCCTACTTCGAGTGCCTCCACGAGCTCAAGCTGATCGTCGACCTGATGTACGAGAAGGGCATCACCGGGATGCGCTACTCGATCTCGAACACCGCCGAGTACGGCGACCTGACGCGCGGCAAGCGGGTGATCTCGGACACGACCCGCCAGGCGATGAAGGAGATCCTGGCCGAGATCCAGTCCGGCGAGTTCGCGCGCGAGTGGATAGCGGAGAACCGCGCGGGACAGGAGAGCTTCCAGCGCATGCGCCAGGAGGGGAAGGACCACCAGATCGAGCGCGAGGGCCACGAGCTGCGCTCGATGATGGACTGGATCGACCAAGACTTCTGAGCCGGCGGATGCGCACGACGCTCGAGATCCCGCGGGACCTCCGGCCCAGGGACGGCCGCTTCGGCTGCGGGCCGTCGAAGGTCCGCCCCGAGCAGCTCGCGAGCCTGGCCGCCGAGGGAGCGGCGGTCATGGGCACCTCGCACCGCCAGCAGCCGGTGCGGAGCCTGGTCGGCCGGGTCCGCGCCGGACTCGCCGACCTGCTCGGCCTGCCGGACGGCTACGAGATCGTGCTCGGCAACGGCGGCACCACCGCGTTGTGGGACGCGCTGGCCTTCGGCGTCGTCCGCGAGCGGGCGCTCCACCTGTCCTACGGCGAGTTCTCCTCGAAGTTCGCCAAGGTCACCGCCGGCGCGCCGTTCCTGGCCGATCCGCTCGTGGTCGAGGCCGAGCCCGGCGATGCGCCGGCGCCGCGCTCCGACCCCGCCGCTGACGTGGTCGCCTGGGCGCACAACGAGACCTCCACCGGCGTGATGGTCGCCGTCGAGCGGCCGGGCGGAGACGCGCTCGTGCTCGTCGACGCCACATCGGGCGCCGGCGGCCTGCCGCTCGACGCAGCCGCGGCCGACGTCTACTACTTCGCTCCGCAGAAGTCGTTCGCCGCCGACGGCGGCCTCTGGATCGCGGCGATGAGCCCGGCCGCGCTCGAGCGCGCCGGCGAGGTCGCCGCCTCGGGCCGGTGGATCCCCGAGTTCCTGTCGATCGCCACCGCGCTCGAGAACTCGCGCAAGGACCAGACCTACAACACCCCCGCCGTCGCGACGCTGTGGCTCCTGGCCGAGCAGGTCGACTGGATGAACGCGGGCGGCGGGCTCGACGCGTTCTGCGTCGCGCGCACGAGCGAGTCCTCCGCGCACCTCTACGGCTGGGCGGACGAATCGGAGTTCGCGACGCCGTTCGTGGCCGGTCGCGCCAAGCGCTCGCTCGTGGTCGGCACGATCGACTTCGACGAGTCGGTCGACGCGGCGGCGGTGGCGGCCGCGCTGCGCGCCAACGGCATCGTGGACACCGAGCCCTACCGCAAGCTCGGCCGCAACCAGCTCCGGATCGGCATGTTCCCCGCCGTCGACCCCGACGACGTGCGCGCCCTCACGGCGTGCATCGACTACGTCGTGGAGCACAGCGCGTGACGAAGGTCCTCGTCAAGGAGACCATCGGCGACTCCGGCCTGCGCCTGCTCCAGGACGCCGGGCTGGAGGTCGAGCTCGGCAGCGACTGGCCACCGGAGGAGCTCGAGCGGCGGATCGGCGAGTTCGACGGCATCCTCGTCCGCTCCGCCACGCGGCTGAGCGCGCCGCTGCTCGCCAAGGCGACGCGGCTGCGCGCGATCGGGCGCGCGGGCGTCGGCGTCGACAACGTCGACGTCGAGGCCGCCACGAAGCGCGGGGTCGTGGTGGCGAACGCGCCGCAGTCGAACGTCATCACCGCGGCCGAACACACCATGGCGCTGCTGCTGGCGCTCGCGCGCAACGTCCCCCAGGCTCACGCGGCGCTCGTCCGCGGCGCCTGGGAGCGCGCGCGCTACAGCGGCGTCGAGCTCTACGAGAAGACGCTCGGCATCCTCGGCTTCGGGCGCATCGGCCAGCTCGTGGCGCACCGCGCCCTCGGCTTCGGGATGCGCGTCGTGGCGTACGACCCCTACGTCGGCGAGGATCGCTTCCGGGAGCTCGGCGTGGAGCGCGCCGCGACCGCCGACGAGCTCTACGCGACGGCCGACTTCATCAGCGTGCACCTCCCGCGGACGCCGGAGACCGTCGGCTTCCTTGGCGCGGAGGCGTTCGCGAAGATGAAGGACGGGGTGCGCATCGTGAACGTGGCGCGCGGCGCGCTCGTGGTCGAGGAGGCGCTCGCGGAGGCGCTCGACTCGGGGAAGGTGGCCGGCGCGGCGCTCGACGTCTTCAGCGAGGAGCCGATCACGGAGCACCCGCTGTTCGGGCGACCGAACGTGGTCGTCACGCCGCACCTCGGCGCCTCGACTGCCGAGGCGACCGACCGCGCCGGCTACCAGGCCGCCGAGCAGCTCGTGGCCGCGCTGAGCGGCGGCGTCGTGACGAGCGCCGTCAACGTCCCCGCCGTGGCGCCCGACGACCTCGAGGCGCTCGGCCCGTTCCTGCCGCTCTGCCGGCAGCTCGGCAGGATCGCGGTCGGCCTCGCGGAGGGCGGCTCCATCGACGCCATCGAGGTCGAGTACCTCGGCCGGATCGCCGAGCGCGACACGCGCATCCTCACGCGCCAGGTCCTGAAGGGGGCGCTGGCAGGCCGCACCGAGCAGGAGGTGAACGAGGTGAACGCGCCCGCCATCGCGGCCGAGCGGGGGATCGGCGTGTCCGAGACGAACCAGCCGCGCGCGCGCGACTTCACCGACCTCGTCCGCGTGCGCGTGGCGAGCGGCCGCGACGGCAGCCGCGTGGTAGGCACCGTGTTCGGCCGCCGCCACCGCCCGCATCTGCTCGAGGCCTGGGGCTCGCGCTTCAACGTCCAGCTCGAGCGCCACCTGGCGGTGTTCCGCTACCGCGACATCCCCGGCATGATGGGCCGCGTCGGCACGGTGCTGGGCGAGGCGGGAGTGAACATCGTCTCGGCCGCCGTCGGGCGCCATCCCGACGAGGAGGAGCGCGAGGACGGCGAGGCCACGATGGTGGTCACCGCCGAGGGCGAGGTGCCGCAGGCGGCCGTCGAGCGGCTCGTGGCGAGCGACGGCTTCCTCGCCGGCCGCGCCGTGTCGCTCTGAGCGCCGCGGTCCTCGAGCTGACTGTCGAGAGAGGCCCGCGACGGGGAGGCTTGGCGACTTGGGCATGTCAGGGATGTAGAAATCGCCAAACCCCACGATCGCAGCTCCTTGCCAGCTGAGCGATGCCGGCAACGTCATCGGGCCGGCGCCTCGATGCGCTACCGACCGCGCGATGCCCTTCGCGGGGCCAGGACGTGCGCGCGCTCGGCCGGCTCTGAGACACTCACGCCATGGACCTGCGCGAGCACCAGCGGCCCCTGAAGCAGCGCTACCGCGATGAGCCGGGCGCGGCCCACATCACGCTTACCGCACGCGGCAGCGAGACCGACGCGCCGGTGGGCTGCAACGTCGACCTGGGGCGTGCTCTGTACGCGGCCGAGGCGCACTCCGGCGTGGGCGGCCCCGGCACGGGCGCCTGCTCGGGCGACCTGCTGCTCGGCGCGCTCGCCGCCTGCGCGCAGATCACCTGCCAGATGGTGGCCGCGTCGACCGGGGTGGAGACGCGCTCGATCGAGGTGGTGGCGGAGGGTGACCTCGACCTGCGCGGCACGCTCGGGCTCGACCTCGACGCCGCGGTCGGGTTCGAGGAGATCCGGCTGCGCTTCGAGCTCGACGCGCCCGAGGCGAGCGACGAGCAGCTCGACGCCCTCCTGCGCCGCAGCGAGCGCTACTGCGTCGTCCTGCAGACGCTGCAGGGCGGCCCGCGCGTCGAGACGAGCCTGGCGCGCGCCTGAGCAGCGTGTAGCCTTCGTCGCCGTGCCGTTCACGCTCGACCTGCGACTTCTCCTTCTGCTCCCCCTGCGGGGGGAATAGCGCGCGGGCGGCCGCAGCAGCCGCACACCACAGGAGAGGCCAGGCGAGACGAGAGGGGACAGCATGAGCGACGAGGCGAACCGAGTACGGATCTTCGACACGACGCTGCGCGACGGCGAGCAGTCGCCCGGCATCTCGCTCGGCATGCAGGAGAAGCTCGAGATCGCCCACCAGCTGGCCCGGCTCGGCGTGGACGTGATCGAGGCGGGCTTCCCGATCGCCTCGCCGGGCGACTTCGAGGCGGTGCAGGCGATCGCGCGCGAGGTTGAGGGCCCGGTCATCTGCGGGCTGGCGCGCACGGGCGCAGCCGACATCGACGCGGCCTGGAACGCGATCAAGGACGCCGAGCGGGCGCGCATCCACACCTTCATCTCCACGAGCGACATCCACATCGAGCACCAGCTCCAGACCACCCGCGAGGACGTGAAGGGGCAGGCGCGCGCCGCCGTCGCGCACGCCAGGTCGTACACGGACGACGTCGAGTTCTCGCCGATGGACGCCACGCGCGCCGACGTGAAGTTCACCGCCGAGGTGATCCGGATCGCGCTCGAGGAGGGCGCCACCACGATCAACGTGCCGGACACCGTGGGCTACTCGCTGCCGCACGAGTACGCCGCGATGTTCCGCCGCCTCAACGAGCTCGTGCCGGCGCTGCACGACGTCACCGTGTCCG
>JBLNDU010000059.1:0-3814 GCA_050261935.1 Nocardioidaceae bacterium
GCCCTCCGCGCGGGGCGCACACGCCTCGGCGCCGGTGAAGCAGCGCCTCTTCGCGCATCCTGACCACCCGCTCGCGCGCGCCTCCGGCGGCGCCGAGCAGCTGCTCGAGCAGTCGCGCCGCCGCGGCCCCGGCGTCGAGGTCTACGGTGCCCACTTCGCCCGGCCGTTCGGCGTCGATGCGGGCCAGGTCCGCCTGCGGCCGCGGCGGAAGGGCGCGCGCGTGATCGGCGGCACGGTCCTCGGGCGGGTAGGCGCCACGGTGCCCGGCGCGGCGTCGCATGTGGAGTTCTCGATCCGGCCCGAGGGGCGTGGCGCCCCGGCGATCGACCCCAAGCCCATCCTCGACGGCTGGAAGCTGCTCGAGGACACCGCGATCTACCGCTCCTCCGGGCGCAACGTCCTCCACGGCGACGACGGCGACGGCATGTCGATCGGCCAGGTTCTGCTGCTGCCGAAGCCGCTGCTCGAGCGCCGCGTGCTCGCCGACGAGCGGATCGAGATCTATGCCTGCGGCCGGCGCGACATCAGGTCCGGCCAGATCGACCGCCGCGTTCTCGCCACGCTCGCCTTCCTGGCCGAGTCGGGCCTGCGCCCGAGGGTCACGAGCCTCAGGTGCGGGCACTCGTACCTCACCAAGAGCGGAAACGTCTCGCACCACTCGTCCGGGAACGCCGCCGACATCGCCGCGGTGAACGGCGTCCCAATCGTCGGCCATCAGGATCCCGGCGGCATCGCCGAGGAGACGGTGCGCCAGCTGCTGCGCCTGCAGGGCACGCTCGAGCCGGCGCAGGTCATCAGCCTGCTCGAGCTCGGCGGCCCGACGCTCGCCATGTCGGACCACGCCGACCACATCCACGTCGGGTTCCGTCCCACCGGCGCAGCGCGGTCGTTCGGCGTCCTGCGGCCGCGCCAGTGGTCCGATCTCGTCGGCCGCCTGCGCGAGATCGAGAACCCGACCGTGCCGACGAAGGCGTCGCGCTGGTCGCTGCCGGCCCGTCCCGGCGCCGCCCGGAACGGCGGCGACTGAGCTCGATCAGACGAGGCCGGCCAGCGGCTCCGGCAACTCGAAGCCGCGCTCGCGCATGCCGTGCTCGATCTCGGTGACCACCGTCTCGAGCACCTTGACGCGCGCGTATCGCTTCGAGTCCCCCTCCACGAGCTGCCAGCGCGCCAGCTCGTGGTCGGTGCGCTCGACCATGTCGTCCACGGCGCGCTCGTAGGCGCTCCGCTGGGCGCGGTTGCGCCAGTCCTCCGCCGTGAGCTTCCACTGGCGCAGCGGGCCCTTCTCGCGCCGCTTGAAGCGACGCAACTGCTCATCCTCGGAGAGGTGGAGCCAGAACTTGACGAGGATCATGCCCTCGAGGCAGAGCGAGCGCTCAAACTCGACGATCTCGTCGTAGGCGCGGTCCCACTGCTCGACGGTCGCGAAGCCCTCGACGCGCTCGACCAGCACCCTCCCGTACCAGGAGCGGTCGAGCACCGCCATCCCGCCCCTGCCGGGCAGCGCGGGCCAGAAACGCCACAGGAAGTGGTGGCGCTTCTCGTCGTAGGTGGGCGCGGCGAACTGCGACACGCGCACGTGGCGCGGGTCGAGCGGCGACACGAGCCGCTTGATCGCGCCGCCCTTGCCGGACGCGTCCCAGCCCTCGAACACCACGCACACCGGCGGGCCGATCCGGTCGCCGACCTTGCCGCCCAGCGCGAGCCGGAGCGCGAGCAGGCGCCGCTGCCCGGCGGCGAGCCGCTCGGCCTCCTCCTCCTTCGAGAGCTTGAGCGTCAGATCGAGCGAGTCGAGGTGCCCCACGTCACTCGGCAAAGTACCCGCATGCGGCGTCCGGCAAGCGCGAGGGCGCGGCCAGGCTCGAGCAGCGGGCGATCGCTCAGTCGAGCGACGGCATCACGTGCGGGGTGATCTGCCCCACCACGCCGACCGGCTCGCGCCGGATGATCGAGCTGCGGCGCTCGAGGTACTCGCCGGCCGCCCTGCCCTCGAGCAGGCGGCCCGCGCCGGCGAAGAAGCGCAGGTTGTCGGCGATGAACGGGAGCTCGTCCTCGAGGAACGCCAGGCGCGGCTTGCCGGCGTTCGCGGCCTCGAGGTCGGCGAGCTCGTCGGCGTGCGTCTCGAGCCGGTCGGCGAGCGCGAGCAGCGCACGCGCACGCTCGCCCGGCGTCGTGGCCGCCCAGCCGGGAAGGGCCCGCTTCGCGGCGGCGACGGCGCGGTCCACGTCCTCCGCGCCCGACGCCTGCATCGTGGCGATCACCTCCTCGGTGGCCGGGTTGAGCACGGGCGCCGCGCGGCCCTCGGCGGAGTCGACGAGCTCCCGTCGAGAAGTTCTGCAGCCTGGTGACCGTCGTCGTGGCGGGGCGCTCCTCCACGCCGCGGCCTACGCGGTCTCCCTGGCCGGCGCGCCGAACACCCGCTCGAGCGGCGCGAACGGCATGCCAACGCCCTCGGCGACGGCCGGGTGCGTAACGTGGCCGCGCGCGACGTTCACGCCCGGCCGCAGCCCCGGGTCGCTCGCCACGGCGCGCTCGACGCCGTGGTCGGCGAGCGCCAGCACGTAGGGCAGGGTGGCGTTCGTGAGCGCGAAGGTGGAGGTGATCGGCACCGCGCCCGGCATGTTCGTCACGCAGTAGTGGGTGATGCCGTCGACCTCGTAGACGGGGTCGGCGTGGGTCGTCGGGCGCGAGGTCTCGAAGCAGCCGCCCTGGTCGATCGAGACGTCGACGAGCACGGCGTTGCGGTTCATGAGCGCGAGCTGCTCGCGCGTGATGACGTGCGGCGCGCGCGCGCCGTGCAGGAGCACGGCGCCGATCACGAGGTCCGCGCGGGGCAGCATCTGCTCCACCGACAGCACCGACGAGTAGACCGTGTGCGCGCGCCCGCCGAACGCCACGTCGAGCTCGCGCAGCCGGTCGAGGTCCTTGTCGAACACGTAGACCTCGGCCTCCATCCCGATCGCGATGAAGGCCGCGTTCATGCCCACCACGCCGCCGCCGATCACGAGCACGGTCGCGCCCGGCACTCCGGGCACGCCGCCGAGCAGGATGCCGCGCCCGCCGAGCGGGCGCTCCAGGAAGAAGGCGCCGACCTGGGTGGCGAGCTTGCCCGCCACCTCGCTCATCGGCGCGAGCAGCGGCAGCCCGCCGTTCGCGTCCTCCACCGTCTCGTAGGCGACGCAGGTGGCGCCCGACTCGGACAGGCCACGCGTCAGCTCCGGGCTCGGCGCGAGGTGGAGGTAGGTGAACAGCGTGTGATCGGGCTTCAGCAGGGGCAGCTCCTCCGGCTGTGGTTCCTTCACGCCGAGCACGAGCTCGGCCTCGTCGAACACCGCCGCGGCGTCGGGCAGGATCCGCGCGCTCTGCGCCTCGTACTCGGCGTCCGCGATGGCGCTGCCCTCGCCGGCGCCCGCCTGCACCAGCACCTCGTGGCCGTGCACGCTCAGCTCCCGTGCGCCCGCGGGCGTGAGCGAGACGCGGTACTCGTCCGGCTTGATCTCAGTCGGTACCCCGACCCTCATCGAGAGCTGCTCCTTCCCTCTCCTGCGGCTAGCCGCGCCCGATTCGCCGCCAGGCCTCAGTGAGCACGGAGCGCAGCACGCTCTCCATCAGCTCGAACTCCTCCGTGTCGGCCACGAGCGGCGGCGAGAGCTGGATCACGGGGTCGCCACGGTCGTCGGCGCGGCAGATCAACCCGCGCCGGTAGAGCTCCCCCGAGAGGAAGCCGCGCAGCAGCCGCTCCGACTCGGCGTCGTCGAAGGACTCCCTCGTGTCCTTGTCCTTGACGAGCTCGAGCGCGTGGAAGTAGCCGACG
>JBLNDU010000060.1:0-5973 GCA_050261935.1 Nocardioidaceae bacterium
GACAACCCGTCGATCACGCGCGACGTGTCGGGCGAGGGCGTCCAGCAGGCGCTCCTCAAGATCCTCGAGGGCACGGTGGCGTCGGTGCCGCCGCAGGGCGGGCGCAAGCACCCGCACCAGGAGTTCCTCACGATCGACACCACGAACATCCTCTTCATCTGCGGCGGCGCGTTCGCCGACCTCGACAAGGTGATCGGGCGCCGCATCGGCCACAAGGGGGTCGGCTTCGGCTCCACGGTGCGCTCGAAGCACAACAAGGACACGGGGGAGCTGTTCGAGCAGGTGCTGCCCGAGGACATGGTGGAGTACGGGCTGATCCCGGAGTTCATCGGCCGCCTGCCGGTGATCTCGGTGATCCACCAGCTCACGCGCGACGACCTCGTGACGATCCTCACCGAGCCGCGCAACGCGCTCGTCAAGCAGTTCCAGCGCTTCTTCCAGTTCGACGGCATCGACCTCGTCTTCGCCGAGGACTCCCTGTCCGCGATCGCGGACAAGGCGCTCGGCCGCGAGACCGGCGCGCGCGGACTGCGCTCCATCCTCGAGGAGACGCTGCTCGAGGTGCAGTTCGAGCTGCCCTCGCGCCGCGACGTCAAGAAGTGCGTCGTCACGAAGGAGACGATCGAGAAGGGCCTCAAGCCCACGCTCGTCACCGAGGCCCCCGAGGAGCCCGCGCAGCGCAAGGCCGAGTCGGCCTAGCTCGCGGCGGCCGACCGGCCGCCTCAGTGGACTCGTCAGCCGTGGCCGGGCGGGAACCCGACCTGCACCTCGCCGCCGCCGCGCACGATCGTCGGCACGAGGCCGCGGTCGTTCGTGAGGCTCATGAGCTCCGCCTTCCAGTCCCCGCGCTGGGTGGCGTCGCGCTCCTCGACGGCCTCGCCGGCGGCGGCGAGCTCCTCGCGGGCGGCCTGGCAGTAGGGGCAGCCCGGCTTGACGTACATCACGACGCCCATCGGGTCAGGGCGCCTCGGGGAGCCGCAGCTCGATCCGCCCGTCGCGCTCGCGCACCTCGTAGACGGGCTGCGGCGCGGTTGCGGGGCCGCGCAGGATCGACCCGTCCCGCAGGTCGAACTGCGAGCCGTGGCAGAAGCAGGTGACGGTCTCGCCCTCGAAGCTCCCCTTGCTGAGCGGGCAGCCGCGGTGCGAGCAGCGGTCGTGCAGGGCGTGCACCTCGCCGCCGTGGCGGACGAGCAGCACCGGCGTGTCGCCCGCGACGACCGCCGTGGGCTCGCCGTCCACGACCTCCGCCGCGCCCGCCACGGCCGTCCACTCCTTCGGCCCCTCGTCGAACGCGGTGCGGTTGGGGCCGACGCCGCGGAAGAAGGACAGGTGAGCGCCAAGGTAGCCGCCCAGGCCGAGCGTGGCCCCGCCCGCGAGCCCGAGCGCCTTGCCGCGGCCGCGGTTGCCGCGGCGGCGGGCCACGAGCGACGCGGCGAACAGCACCAGGGCGGCGTCGTTCACGGCCGCGTGGACCAGGCCGACGCGGCGCACGCGCTCGTCGCCGAGCTCCGAGTCGGTCCAGTCGCTCACGCCGCTGAGCGCGGTCGGGGCCGCGCTGGCGAGCCCGATCGCGAGCAGCCGCTCGGCGGCGCGGCCATCCGAGTCGCCGCCGAGGACGTCGAGCAGCGACGCGCTCACGAACGACCCGATCGTCACGTCGGTGAGGAGCGGGTGCAGCGGGTGCCCGAGCCAGGTGCCGCTCAGGGCGTCCTTGAGCGGGCCGGCCGAGATCCGCCCGCGCACCGACCTGCCGACCGCCTTGCCCGGCGCGTCGAGGACGCGACTCTGCTCGAGCCGCTCGAGGAGCGGCGTGAACGGCGACGCTGATCTGGTCCTGCCGCCCGAGCTCACGCGCGCCCGACCTCCACGCCGAGCAGCCTACACGGGGCGCGCCCCTCCGCGGCGCTCGAGGCGCGACGGACCGAGCCTGGGCGAAACGATGAGCCGCGAGCGCCGGGCGGGTCTAAGCTCGCAGGGGAGGCGAGAGCTCCATGCGCTGCTCAGATCGCGACATCGTCCACGCGCTCGCCGGCGCGCACGCGGTGACAGACGACACGCTCGCGAGGCTGCGCGCGCTGGCCGAGGAGCAGGCCGCGCTGCGCCGCGTCGCGACGCTCGTCGCCGGCGATCCCGAGCCGGCGGAGGTGTTCGCCCGCGTCTGCGAGGAGGTGGGCCGCGTCCTCGGCGTCGACAGCACGAACCTCGTGCGCCTGCACGGGGGCGCGACGGCGACGGTCGTCGGCGGCTGGGGCGTATGGGGCGCGCCCGTGTTCCCCGTCGGCGAGGACGTGCCGCTCGACGGCGACACGGCGGTCGTCAAGGTGAGCCGGAGCGGCCGCCCCGAGCGGGTCGACGACTACACCACCCTGAGCGGCGAGCTGGCAGAGCGGATCCGGGCGGCCGGGATCGCGTGCTCGGTCGCGGCGCCGATCAAGGTGCGCGGCAGGCTGTGGGGCGCGGTGGTCGCCTCGAGCGGCCGGCCGCGCAGCTTCGCCGCCGGCACGGAGGACCGCATAGCCGGGTTCGCGGAGCTGGTCGCGGACGCGCTCGCCGGCGCCGACGCCCGCGAGCAGCTTGCCGCCTCGCGCGCGCGAATCGTCGCCGCGGGCGACGCGGAGCGCCGCCGCCTCGAGCGCAACCTCCACGACGGCGCCCAGCAGCGGCTCGTGAGCCTGTCGCTCGCGCTGCGCGAGGTCCAGGCCGAGCTGCGCACGGACCCCGACGCGGCCGGGCGGCTGCTCGCGTCCGCGCGCGAGCAGCTGTCGCTCGCGCTCGATGAGCTGCGGGAGCTGGCGCGCGGGATCCACCCGGCGATCCTCACGGAGCGCGGCCTCGGCGCGGCGCTCCACGCGCTCGCATCCCGCTCGCCGCTCCGAGTGGAGGTAACGGCGCCCCCGGACGGCCGTCTCCCGCGCCATGTGGAGACCGCCGCCTACTACCTCGTGGCGGAGGCGCTCACGAACGCCGCCAAACACGCGCAGGCGTCCATGGTCACGGTGGGCGTGAGCGAGCTGGGTGGCCTGGCCAGGGTCGAGGTCGCGGACGACGGCCGCGGGGGCGCGACGCGCGACGGGTCGGGGCTCCGCGGCCTCGCGGACCGCGTGGAGGCGCTCGGCGGCAGCTTCGAGGTACGCAGCCCGCCGGGCGCCGGCACGACGCTCAGCGCCGACATCCCGGTCGGGACGTCGGCGCCGGCGTCCGAGCAGTCGACCCTGTAGGCGCCCGTGCGGCGAGGCGGTCGTCACGCCGCGGCGGCGTCCGCCGGCCGGACGTTCTGGTTCAGGCGGAACAGGTTGGTCGGGTCGTAGCGCGCCTTGATCGCCGCGAGCCGCTCCCACGTCGGGCTCGGGTAGGCCTCGCGGACGCGCGCCTCCCCCTCGTCGCCGAGGAACCCGACGTAGGCGCCCTCGTCACCGTTCCGCAGCGCGGCTGAGAAGGCGCTCGCCCACGCCTCGTGCGCCGCCGCCTCGTCGGGGCGCTGGTAGAGCGCTGCGACGTTCACCATCATGCGCCGCGCCCGATGCGCGAAGGCGGTGGCCTGCGCGGGCACGCGCGCCATCGCGCCGCCGAGCACGCGCAGCTGCGTCACGGCCATCGGCGCGCTGGCGGCGTCGAGGTGGTCGGTGATCGTCTCCGACGCCGCGCGATCGACCGCGTCCACGAACGTAGTTCGCGCCGCGGCGACGGGCCGGAAGCCCTCGGGCTCAGGTGGGAAGATCGCCGGGTACGGCATCGGCCGCACGGTGTCGGCCAGCGGCGCGGCGAGCGCGCGGAAGGGCGCGATGGCGCGCTCGCCGGCCGCCACGTCGCCGGCGTGGACGAGCGTCGCCATCACCACGCGCCGCCCGTGGTGCTCGGCCGAGAGGAACGGCAGCGGCGGCGCCGGCATGACGTTGGCGATGGTCGAGAGCTCCTCGGGCGCCGCGTCGGCCGCCGCGACGAACGAGGCGATCACGTCCGGCGTCGCCGGCAGGATCAGCATGCCGCCGACGACCGTGTCCACCTCGTGGAGCCGGTACTGGAACCGGGTGGCCACGCCGAAGTTGCCGCCGCCGCCGCGGATCGCCCAGTACAGGTCCGGATGGGTCTCCGCGTCGGCGCGCAGCAGCTCGCCGTCGGCGGTCACGACGTCGGCGGCCAGCAGCTGGTCGATCGTCAGGCCATGCCGGCGGACGAGGTAGCCGACGCCGCCGCCGAGCGTGATCCCGCCCAGGCCGACCGAGCCGCTGTCGCCGAAGCCGGTCGCCAGCCCGTGCGCGCCCACCGCGGCCGTGTACTCGCCCACGGTGAGCCCCGCCTCCGCCCACGCGTTGCGCCGCTCGACGTCGATCTCCAGCCTGCGCATGTCGGAGAGGTCGAGCACGATGCCGCCGTCCGAGACGCCGTGACCGGCGGCGCTGTGTCCGCCGCTCCGCACGGCGAGCTCGAGGCCGGTCTCGCGCGCGAGCGCGACGACGCGCGCGACGTCGCTCGTGTTCGCCACTCGCACGATGACCGCAGGCCTGCGGTCGACCGAGCCCGACTTGACGGTCTGCGCCTCGTCGTAGCCGTCGTCGTCCGGCGCAATCACACGACCGTCGAAGGCGGCGCGAAGCGGGGGGATCGACAGGGCGTCGGCGGGAGATAGTGATGCGGGCACGGGGTGCTCCTTCGGGACGAGTTCGGTGCTCGAGGTGATGCGACGAGGCTCCCAGCCGCCACCGCTCCCACCAATGCGGCTGCCTCGTGTGTCCCGATGCGGCTGCCTCGTGTCCCGTCGTGCGGTTATCCGAACGGGCGGGGGACCGACCGGGTCAGATCAGCGGCACGCCGATCGTGTCCAGCTCGACGACGAGCGGGTTGCCACGGCGCAGGATCGGGATGTGCTCCGCCATCCCCTGCAGCACGTCGAGCGGTGAGCCCACCGCGCGAGTGTGGGACCGACGCGTCGCGCGACGACGGATGCGGACGACCGATGACTTGAGTGGCACTGCAGCGTCCGTACGTGCAGGGTGATGGAACGACCGAAGGAGTCCAGATGCGCAAGTTGATCGCGAACGAGTTCATGAGCCTCGACGGCGTCGGCCAGGCGCCCGGCGGCGCCGACGAGGACACGAGCGGCGGCTTCGCCCACGGCGGCTGGCACATGCCTTACATGGGGGACGACCTCGCGCGGCGATGGGTGCTCACGAGCATCGTCGAGGCGGGGGGCTTCCTGCTGGGGCGCCGCACCTACGAGATCTTCGCGGCCTACTGGCCGAACGCTTCCGAGGAGCAGCAGGTGATCGCCGAGCCGCTGAACACGAAGCCGAAGTACGTCGCCTCGACCACGCTGAAGACGCCGCTCGACTGGGGAAACTCGACGCTGCTCGAAGGCGAGGCCACGGCGGCGGTGGCGGCGCTCAAGCAAGTGGACGGCGGCGACCTCCATCTGATCGGCAGCACGCAGTTCGTGCGGACGCTGATCCAGCACGACCTGGTGGACGAGTTCCGGCTGGTGATCGACCCGGTCGTGCTGGGGGGCGGAAAGCGCATCTTCGGGGACGACGGTTCGCTCAGGCGGCTGCGGCTCATCGACGGTCAGGTCACGAGCACGGGCGCGTTCCTCGCGACGTACGGAAGGGACCGGTGAGGGCGCTGCCATGGGCAAGCTGATCTACCTGGCCATCACGTCGCTCGACGGCTACGTCGAGGATGCGGACGGCAGGTTCGATTGGGCCGCGCCCGACGAGGAGGTGCACGCGTTCGTCAACGAACTCGCGCGGCCGGTTGGCACCTACCTCTACGGGCGCCGCATGTACGACACGATGGTCTTCTGGGAGAGCCCGCCAGACCTTGCTGAGGAGTCGCCGCCAATGCAGGACTTCGCGGAGATCTGGCTGGCGGCCGACAAGGTCGTCTACTCGAGGACGCTGCCGACGGCATCAACCGCCAGGACCCGGATCGAGCGAGGCTTCGACCCCGAGGCGGTCCGGCGGATGAAGGCGACCGCGG
>JBLNDU010000061.1:0-2903 GCA_050261935.1 Nocardioidaceae bacterium
CGGTGACCAGTGGAGCCGATGAGGAGCGGCTCGCCCGCGCGCTCTACCTGGAGGTCGACTACCCGGGCTCGATCAGGGCGCACGAGCGTGCTCTCGCCGCCTACAGAGAAGAGGGTGATGCGCTGGGCGCGGCCCGCGCCGCTCGAGTCCTCGCCTGGCTCCACCTCAACCTGTACGGCGACTGGGCGCTTGCCGGCGGCTGGCTCGCTCGGGCCGAGAGCCTGCTCGAGCAGGCTGGCGAGCACACTGTTGAGCGTGGCTGGGCTGAGATTGTGCACGCGATCCTCGAGCCGCACGGCGAGAGTCGGCAGCGGCGTCTCGAGGCTGCCCTGGCGATCGGCAGGCGGTTCGCCGACACCGAGCTCGAAGTCGCGGCGCTGAGCCGGCTCGGCGAGGATCTGGTCGCCGCGGAAAGGGTCGAGGAGGGAATGCTCCTGTTCGATCAGTCACTGACGGCTGTCTGTGCCGGCGAGGTGGAGGACGTGGAGGTCGTTGAGAGCGTGTTCTGCGGGATGTTCGTGGCCTGCGAGCGCGTCCACGACGTGGCTCGCGCCGAGCACTGGCTTCGCGCCGCGGACGACCTCGTCCAGCGGCGCAACCTGGTGGCGATCGGCGCCTTCTGCCGCGCCCATTACGGGGGCATCCTGACCGCCGCGGGGCGTTGGGAGGAGGCCGAAGCGGAGCTCGGGGAGGCGGCGCGGATGTTCGAGCGCGGCTACGAGGGGAGCCGCGCGATGGCGCTCGTCCGGCTCGCCGACCTGCGAGTACGCCAGGGCCGCCTCGAGGAGGCTGCCGTCCTGCTCGAGGGACTCGATCAGCGCCCCGACGCGACACGCCCACTCGCCGCCCTGTTCCTGGCCCGTGGCGAGACGGTTCTCGCGCGCGACCTAATCGAGCGGGCGCTCTCGGAGCAGACGGTGCAAGCGTCCGGCGCCGGCCCGCTGCTGTCGCTGCTCGTCGAGGTGTGTCTCGCCGACGGCGACGTGAAGGACGCGGCAAGGGCCGCGGACCGCCTGGAGAAGCTGACCGAGGAGGCTGACAGCCCATATCTCGAAGCGTGCGCGGCTCTTGCCAACGGAAAGGTGGGTCTCGCCTCGGGATCGGGCGACGCAAGGGCCCGACTCCGCGAGGCCCAATCCGCCTTCTCGCGCGCGCGGATGCCGGTGGAGCTGGCGCGGACGCGGCTCGAGCTCGCGAAGGCGGCGGCCGAGGAGCAGCCGGAGGTCGCCGTCGCCGAGGCGAAAGCCGCCCTCGATGCTCTCGAGCGCCGCCAGGCACGTCGCGACGCCGACGCAGCAGCGGCGCTGCTGCGCTCGCTGGGCGCACCGGGCCGGAGCGCTTCGAAGGGGCGGGTTCCGCTGACGAAGCGGGAGCTCGAGGTCCTCGACTTGCTCGGCGAGGGGCTGTCCAATCCCGAGCTCGCCGAGCGGCTCGTGATCAGCACGAGGACGGCGGAACATCACGTCAGCAGCATCCTTGCCAAGCTCGACCTGCGAAACCGCGCCCAGACCGCCGCCTACGCCACCCGCGCGGCGGCCGAAAGACCAGGGTCACAGTAGGGGACCTCCCCGATGCACCGGAGTGGATCCGGTGCGAGCCTCGGCTCGTCCAGCGAAGCCAGCGGAAGGGGCGCGAATGACCGAGGTGAACGCAGACAGGCTCGAGCAAATCGGATTCGACGGCCAGATCGTGACGCCGGGCGATCCCTCCTACGACACGCGGCGGACGGGCTTCAACGGGATGTTCGATCGCCGCCCCGCGCTGATCGCACGCTGCACCGGTCCGGCGGACGTCTGCGCGGCGGTGCGCTTCGCCCGCGAAGCGGGTGTGCCCGTGTCCGTCTTCGGCGGCGGCCACGGAGTGACCGGGCACGCCGTCTGCGACGACGGGGTGATGATCGATCTGCGGCCGATGAAGGCGCTCGACATCGACGTCGACGCGCGAACCTGTCGCGCCGGGGCGGGTCTGACCTGGGGCGAGATCGACGCCGCGACCCAGGAGCACGGGCTCGCCGTAACCGGCGGACGCCATCCGACGACCGGTGTCGGCGGGCTGACGCTCGGTGCCGGCTCGGGCTGGATCGAGCGCAAGTACGGCTACACGCTCGACAACCTGATCTCCGTCGAGCTCGTGACGGCGGACGGACAGATCCTGACCGCCTCCGAGGACCAGAACCCGCAGCTCTTCTGGGGCCTGCGAGGAGGTGGCGGCAACTTCGGAGTCGCGACCTCATTCGAGCTCCGGCTGCACCCGATCGGTCCCACCGTGCTCGCCGGCATGCTGATGCACCCGGCGGAGATGGCGGCCGGCGTGCTGGCCAATTTCCGCGACGCGATGGCCGACGCGCCCGACGAGGTCGGCTCCGCCTTCGCTCTGATTACCGCACCGCCCGAGGAGTTCGTCCCGGAGCCGGTGCGGGGGCAACCGGTCGCTGGTGTGATCGTCTGCTACGCGGGTCGGCTGGAGGACGCCGATGAAGGGCTCCGGCCGTTGCGCGAGTTCGGCCCCCCGGCGATCGACATGGTCGAGCCGATGCCGTACGTCGCGGTTCAGCGGCTGATCGAGCCGGGCTATCCGTCCGGAATGCGCAACTACTGGACCGGCGACTTCCTCGGCGGCCTTCCAGAGGAGGCGATCGAGCTCCTATGCCGCCATCACCTCTCGGTCCCGTCGCCGCTCACGCAGATACTCATGCTTCCTGGTGGCGGCGCTCCGGCTCGGGTATCCAACGACGCGACGGCACTCGGCTCGCGGGAGGCGCGGTTCAATTACCACATCACCTCGCTGTGGCAAGACCCAGCCGACGACGAGGCGAACATCGCCTGGACCCGCGAGCTCGCCGCGGAGATGAAGCCGTTCGCGACGGGCCACGCGTACCTCAACTTCCTCGGCGATGAGGGCGA
>JBLNDU010000062.1:0-2632 GCA_050261935.1 Nocardioidaceae bacterium
GATCACCAGGCCGATCAGCACCTCGGGCTGCGAGATGTCGAAGCTCGATACCCTGGCACCCTCCTCGCGCGCCTGCTCGCGCAGCTCCTCGACGAAGGCCGCGAACAGCACGAGCGCCGCCAGCACGGCCGAGCCGATCGCGTAGCCCTTCGTGACCGCCTTCGTGGTGTTGCCCACGGCGTCGAGCGGGTCCGTGACGTTGCGCACCGACTCCGGCAGGTCGGCCATCTCGGCGATGCCTCCGGCGTTGTCGGTGATCGGGCCGAAGGCGTCCAGCGCCACGATCAGGCCGGTGAGCGAAAGCTGCGCCATCACCGCCACGCCGATGCCGTAGATGCCGCCGAGCTCGTTCGCGAACAGGATCCCGAGCACGATCAGGATGGCCGGGGCGGCGGTGGACTGGAGGCCCTGGGCCAGGCCCTGGATGATGTTCGTGGCGTGCCCCGTCTGCGACGCGCGCGCGGTGGTCCTCACCGGCCGGAAGCGGGTCGAGGTGTAGTAGTCGGTAATGACGAACAGCCCGGCCGTCACCGCGATACCGATCAGGGTGCAGATCCAGAGCTCGATCCCGCTCGGTGCGCTCGCGCCGGCGCGCAGCAGCGACGAGACGCCGAACTTGTACGAGATGTCGTCCATCAGCCAGAGCGTGATCGGGAGGAAGGCGGCCGCCGCCAGCCCCCCGGACACGATCAGACCCTTGTAGAGCGCGCCCTCGACGTTGCCGGTCCGCGTGCGGACCGCGAAGGTGCCGATGATCGAGGCGAGCAGCGAGACGCCGCCGATCAGGAGCGGGAAGACGGCCGCGGCGCCGATGTCGCTGAAGGTGAGCACGCCGAGCAGCATCACCGCGACGGTCGTGACGGCGTAGGTCTCGAACAGGTCGGCCGCCATGCCGGCGCAGTCGCCGACGTTGTCGCCCACGTTGTCGGCGATCACCGCGGGGTTGCGCGGGTCGTCCTCGGGGATGCCCGCCTCGATCTTGCCCACGAGGTCGGCGCCCACGTCGGCGGCCTTCGTGAAGATGCCGCCCCCGAGCCGGGCGAACACGGAGATGAGCGAGCCCCCGAAGCCGAGCCCGACCAGCGCGTCGATGGCGTCCCGCTCCTCGGTGCCGGCGAGCACGAGGATGCCGTAGTAGCCGGCCACGCCGAGCAGCGCGAGGCCGGCCACGAGCAGCCCGGTCACGGCGCCGCCCTTGAACGCGACGTCGAGCGCAGCCGACACACCGCTGCGCGCCTGCTCCGCGACGCGGGCGTTTGCGCGCACGGACACGTTCATGCCGATGAAGCCGGCGCTCGCCGACAGCGTCCCGCCGATCAGGAAGCCGATCGCCACGAGGATGCCGTTCGCGTCCTGCAGCTCGAGCCCGACCCCGAGCAGGATCGCGAGCACGACCGCGACCCCGCCGATGATCGTGTACTGGCGGCGCAGATACGCGGTCGCGCCCTCCTGCACTGCGCGCGAGATGGACTGCATCTCGGCGTTGCCGGGCGACTTGGCGAGCAGCCAGCGCGAGGTGGCGAGGCCGTAGAGCACGGCCGCTCCGGCGCACAGAAGCGCCAGGATCACGCCCCAGTCGGTCAGGAAGTCGGTCAAGAGGTTCCTCCGTGTTCAGGTCGAGGCGGGCGCGCCGAGGCCGTGCCGGGCCGCCTAGTGATGAACGATCGCGCTGTCGAGGGCCGACGCGCAGACGTCGTCCGGTTGGGGCCCGATCTTGGGCACCGCCCGGACCAAAAGCGCCCGCAGTCTATCGAGGTTGGCGCGGAAGACCTCGAACGCGGCGTCCGCCGAGACCGGCTCGACGTGCGGCATTCCCTCGAGCCCGACGTCGTAGTCCGTCACGAGCGACACGTTCGCGTAGCAGAGCTCGAGCTCGCGGGCGAGCCACGCCTCGGGGTACTGGGTCATGTTCACGACGTCCCAGCCGTTCGCGGCGAACCAGCGCGACTCGGCCCGGGTCGAGAAGCGTGGGCCCTGCACCACCACCACGGTGCCGCGCTCCACCACCGGTATCTCGAGCTCGCGCGCCGTCTCCGCGAGCACGCCGCGCAGGTCGGCGCAGTACGGGTCGGCGGCCGACACGTGGGTCGTCTGGGGGCCGTCGTAGAAGGTGTCCTCTCGCCCGGCCGTCCGGTCCACGAACTGGTCGCAGAGCACGAAGGTGCCGGGCTCGAGCTCGGGCTTGAGCGAGCCGCAGGCGCTCGGTCCGACGATGCGGCGGACGCCCACTTGGCGCATCGCCCAGAGGTTGGCGCGGTAGTTGATCCGGTGCGGCGGGAGCGCGTGCGCGTCGCCGTGGCGCGGCATGAAGGCGACGCCGGCGCCGTCGATCTCGCCGAGCCGGATGCGCGCCGACGGCGGCCCGTAGGGCGTGTCGAGCGCGACCTCCTCGACGTCCTCGACCAGCCTGTAGAGGCCGGAGCCGCCGAAGACGCCGACGAGCTGCCTGTCGCCGCCCGCGGCCGCCACGCTCAGCCGGCGCCGGGCTCGGCGGCTGCGGGCTCGCCCGCCCCGCGCGTCTCGCGCACGTAGAGCATCTGAAGCTGGGACAGCGCCTCTCTCACGGGAGCGACCTCGCGCTCGGGGCAGAGCGGCAGCAGCGCGCGGACGGCGTCGATGCCCTGCTTGGCCT
>JBLNDU010000063.1:0-5355 GCA_050261935.1 Nocardioidaceae bacterium
TGTAGTGGTTGTAGACCGCAACCGAGAGCGTGCGCTTGGCGGGCTCCTGGCCGACGACGTACTCCTGCAGCACCGAGTAGATCTCCTTCGGCTTCGGCAGGTTCTCGAGGTCGAAGGTCGAGGTGCCGGTGAGCTCCTCGTCGATGATCTCGTTGCAGAGATCGATGCACTCGTCGCAGATGTAGACGCCGGGTCCGGCGATCAGCTTCTTGACCTGCCGCTGCGACTTGCCGCAGAAGGAGCAGAGGAGCTGTTCGTTGGAGTCCGTCGGTCGCGCCACGTCCCTACCCCTCGCCGAGGGTATCGGCCGCCGGATTGCCCTTGCATACTAGGCGCACTCCGGGGGCCGCTGTCGAAGAGCTAGATACTGGACCGCCCGCCGAGTCCCTTCAGGACTCCGCGCGCGCCGCCCCTAGGAGCGAACCGCGGCTCCGACCGGCTCGATCACGCGGTCGATCAGGCCGTAGTCCTTGGCCTCCTCCGCGCTCATGAAGTAGTCGCGCTCCGTGTCGCGCGCGACCTTCTCGATGTCCTGGCCCGTGTGCTTCGCCAGGATCTCGTCGAGCCGGCGACGCGTGTCGATGATCTCCTTGGCGTGGATCTCGATGTCCGTTGCCTGGCCCTGGAAGGCCGAGGACACCTGGTGGATGAGGATCTTCGCGTTCGGCAGCGACATGCGCTTGCCGTCGGCGCCGCCCGAGAGGAGCAGCGCGCCCATCGACATCGCGATGCCGACGCAGATCGTCTGCACGTCGGGCTTGATGTACTGCATCGTGTCGTAGATCGCGAGGCCCGCGTAGACGGAGCCGCCCGGGCTGTTGATGTAGAGCGAGATGTCCTTGTCCGGGTCCTCCGCCTGCAGGTGGAGCAGCTGCGCGACGACGAGGTTGGCGATCTCGTCCGTCACGGGCGTGCCCAGGAAGACGATGCGCTCGTTGAGCAGGCGGCTGTAGATGTCGAACGCGCGCTCCCCGCGAGAGGTCTGCTCGACGACCATCGGGACGAGAGGGCTCATGTCGGGCGAGTCTAGCGAGCGCTAGTTCCCGGGCGTCCAGAGCTTTCCGGCGGGCTCCTCGGCGTCGTCCTTGTCCGGCGTCCAGAGCTCCTCGCGCGCCCGCGCGCGCTCGATCGGGATCGGCTTGGCGTGCTCGACGATCAGGTCCACGGCCTTGCGCATCGCGATGTCGTCGCGCAGCGCGTCGTCGCCGCCGCGCGAGCGTGCGCGCTTGAGCGAGCGCCGGAGCGCCTTGTCGCTCGGCTCGCGCCCCTCGCCGCCCGAGCGGGCGGCGGCGCGCAGCGCCTCGAGCAGCTCGTCGTCGGACACCTCGATGCCCTCCTCCTCGACCACGGCGGCGATCACGCTCTCGCGCTCGAGCGCCCGCCTCGCCTCGGGCTCGGACTCCTCGACGAGCTCCTCCTCGGTCTTGCCGGTGAGCTGCAGGTAGCGGCTCGGGTCGATGCCCTGCTGCGCCATCCGGCGCTCCGTGAGGTGCCACATCTCGTGCGCCTTCGCGTGCACGAGCTCGGACGGCACGTCGACGCTCGCCCCCTCGACGGCGGCGTCGACGGCGGCCTCGCGGAACTCCTGCTCCACGCGCTGGCGCTCGACCTCCGTGATGCGCGACTCGACCTCGCCGCGCAGCTCGGCGAGCGAGTCGTAGCCGGCCTCGCCAGCGAGGTCGTCGTCGAGCTCGGGCAGGCGCTTCTCCTTGACCTCCTTGACGCGCACCGCGAAGGCGGCCTCCCTTCCGGCGAGCTCCTCGTTCGCGTAGTCGTCAGGAAAGGTCACGCGCACCTCGCGCTCCTCGTCCGCCGCCGCGCCGCGAAGCTGCTCCTCGAAGCCCTCGATGAGCCGCCCCGAGCCGAGCTCGAGCAGGTAGCCGCGCGCCTCGCCGCCCTCGAAGGGCTCGCCGTCGACCGTGCCCACGAAGTCGACCACGACGAAGTCGCCGTCGGCAGCGGAACGCTCGACCGTCTCCAGCGAGGCGAGCGACTCGCGCAGGCGCTCGAGCTCGGCCTGCACCTCGTCGGGGTCCGCCTGGGGCTCGCGGCGGCCGGCCTCGACGCCCTTGTAGGCGCCTAGCCTCGCGCGCGGGCGCACGCCGACCTCGATCGTGAACGCGAGCGGCGCGCCCTTGCGCGGCAGGTCGGCCAGGTCCACCTTCGGGTCGCCCACCGTGGAGACGCGGGCATCCGCAATCGCCTGCTCGTACCAGCCCGGCAGGCCGCGCCGCACCGCCTCGTCGAGCACGGCCTCGCGGCCGACCTGCTGGATCACGACCTGGGGTGGCACCTTGCCCTTGCGAAAGCCCGGCACCCGCAGCTCGCGGCCGATCTCCGCCGCGGCGCTCTGCAGCTCGCGCTCGAGCGTGTCCCCGAGGACCTCGACGTCGACCCGCACGCGCGAGTCGCCGAGCTCCTGAGTCGTCGTCCTGACCGCGGTGGGCATGGCGCGGCTGACGATACCGTGGCGTCGTGGGGCGGACGCGAGCGGAGCTTCGGCGCGGTCCGGCCGAGCGCCTGGACGCCTGGCTCGTCACAGGACCGGCCGGGCACTTCTGGAGCGCGGCGGTCGACCTCGCGCTCATCCTCGCGCGGCTCGGGTGGGCGCGCGCTCGGGGGCGCGACCCGTACGGGCTGCGGGGCGGCGGGGAGCCCTGAGGCGGGGGCGGCACGCCCGGGCGAGGCGCTCCGCGAGCGCCTCGCCCGCTTCGCCAGGACCCGCTTAGGGCAGCTCGAGCCGGGTAGGTGCGTAATGTAGTTGCGCGACAGCGCACGCCCGCCAGGCTTCGCGGCTTCCCCTGGCGAGTGTCCCGACAGCCTCGAAGGGGGATTCCGATGACCATGGGCGACGCGGTTCGCGTCCCGCGGCGGGCGGCACCCGGCCCGGCCGACATCCAGCCGGTCGAGCACGAGACGCTCGATCGCACGCTGCTTGCGCTCGTAACGGCGATCCCTCTGCTCGCGGTGGGGTTCGCCGCCTGGCGCTCGTGGGAGGGGCTCCTGCAGCCGACCGACCTCGCCGTGCTCGGGGTCATGTACGTGGCCACCGGGCTCGGCGTGACGGTGGGCTTCCACCGGCTCTTCACCCACCGCAGCTTCAAGACCGGGCCCATCCTGCGGGCGGTGCTGGCGATCCTCGGCTCGGCTGCGATCGAGGGGCCTGTGATCTCGTGGGTGGCGGACCACCGCAAGCACCACGCCTTCTCGGACATCCCCGGCGATCCGCACAGCCCGCACGTGGACCACGGCGGGGGCCTCGGCGGCGCGCTGCGCGGGCTGCTGCACGCCCATATCGGCTGGCTGTTCCGCCACGACCAGCGCGGCGCGCGGAGCCGCTACGCGCCCGACCTGCTCGCCGACCCGATCATGCGCTTCGTCGATCGTGCCTTCCCGGTCTGGGCGCTCGGCGGCCTGGCGCTGGCGTTCGGGCTCGGCTACGCGATCGGCGGCACCGTCGACGCGGCGCTGACCGGCCTGCTCTGGGGCGGAGGCGTGCGGCTGTTCCTCCTGCATCACGTCACCTACAGCATCAACTCGATCTGCCACGTGTTCGGCCGGCGCCGCTTCGCCACCCCGGACGAGTCGCGCAACGTGTTCTGGCTGTCCCTGCTCTCGTTCGGCGAGTCCTGGCACAACAACCACCACGCCTTCCCGACCTCGGCGCGACACGGCCTGGGCCGCGGGCAGCTCGACCCGTCGGCGCTCGTCATCCGCGGCCTCGCGGCCTGCGGGCTCGCCTGGGACGTTGTGCAGCCGAGCCCCGAGCGCCAGCGCCGCAAGCTCGTTCAGCCCGAAGGGGGATGACGTGGGCGGGGCCGGTCCTTCGACCGGCCGAGGGCCGCCCCACCCGCCCTGGCAGTTCGGCTGGCGCGCCGCCGCGGTCGTCGCCGGCCTCACGCTGCTGCTGATCGTCGACGTCCACGGTGCCGCCTTCTACCTCGCCTGGTCGCTCATCGTGCTCGCGTTCGCGAGCGAGGCCGTGGCCACGCTGGTGCACTGGCGTCGCTCCCGCGCCCACTGACGGTCGGCGCCGCCGCGCTCAGCGCAGGCTGGCGGGCGCGGCCAGCCGGTCGAGCAGACGGCGGTAGCGGCGCATCGTCGGGCGTCGGAGATCGCCGTGCGTCTGCCGCCGCAGGCGGGCGACGCGCTCGAGCCTGTACGGGCTCGAGAGGCTCTCGTTGTGGCCGATCACGTGGCTCGTGCGGATGCCGAAGCGGCCCTGCAGCGTGCGAGTCAGCCGCAGCGAGGCGGCGAGCTGGCGCCCGTCTGACATCAGCTGGGCGTCGCTCCGGCCGACGTGCTCGATCCCGATCGCCACGTGGTTGAGCCCGACCGTGTGACGGCAGATGATCCGCGTGGAGACGAGCGCGTAGACGGCGCCGTCCAGGTCGACCACGTAGTGGGCGCAGAAGCCGGGCAGCTCGCCGAGCTCGACGTCCGGAACGTCCGCGGCGAAGGTGCTCCAGGCCGAGCCGAAGCTGTCGCCGGCCGTGAGGTGCTCGACGATGACGCGCGGGCGGCGCAGCCGCCAGTCGTCGATCCCGTAGTGGCGGCGGGCGTAGGCGCGCGTCTCCTCCCTGCGTCTCTCGTCGAACGGGACCGGCCGCGCGATCGTGCGGACGGGCGCGATCGCGCCGCCCAGCGCCAGGACCGCGCGAGCGTGGCGGCGGGCGCCGTCGGCCCCGAGCGGGCCGCCAGGAAGCTCGACGACGAGGGCGGTGTCGCCCCGGAAGCGGCGCGTCTGCCAGGCGACCGCGGTGCCCGTGTAGGGGCCGAGCCGTCCGAGGCGGAGCGCCGAGCGGCGCGCGTACAGCCGCTGCAGCGAGAGGTCGCCGCCCGAGCGCACGACCATCCGAGCCGCCTGGTGGTACCAGACCGTCACGCGCGGGCGCACGCGCTCGACGAGCGCGGCGGCCACGCGCGACTCCGGCTCCGAGAGCGGCGCCGGGCCCGGGTAGTGGGTGTCGAACGGCCTGCCGCCGCCGCGCCAGTCGACCGGGAAGTTGCGGTTCAGGTCCACGCCGTTCGCGTTCTGACGCGTGCCGGCGCGGGCGCCGTCCGGGTTCAGCTCGTCGACGAGCCAGAGCGCGACGCCGGGCGGCGGTCGCACTCCGCTCAGCCGGCGCGTGGCACCGACGCCGGCGCGCTCGCCGCCGTGGATCGAGCCCACGACGAGCAGCCTGATCGCCGCGCCCGACGGGCCGACACGGGCCGCCACGATCGGCCGTCCGAGCGCCGAGCGGCCGATGAGGAACCGGCCGCCACCGAGCGGGCGCCACTCCGGCCCGCCGCCCGTGAGGCGGCCCGCCGACGCCGAGCCCGCGGCCTCGGCGCGGGGGGAGGGGGGCGCGC
>JBLNDU010000064.1:0-7207 GCA_050261935.1 Nocardioidaceae bacterium
CCAGGGCGCCTCGGCGCACATGGCGGCCGTGCGGCGCTCCGCGGCCAGCCCGAGCAGCCGCGCGAGGGCCTCCTCGAACTCGGGTGAGGACATGTGGTCCGCGTAGCCCTGGAACTGCGCGTTCCGCCAGCCGGCGTTCGGCGACCCCGCCCGCGGCCTGCGCCGTCCGCCGAGGCCCTCGAGGTGCACGTAGCCGATGCCGCGCTCCGCGAGCAGCCGCTCGAGCGCGGCCGCGTTCGTCCAGGGGACGCGGCGCGACGCGGGATGGCGGCGCACGTCGGCGAGCAGCTCGACGCCCTGCGCGCGCAGGGCCGCGAGGAAGGCGGCCGGCTCGAGCGTCGAGTGGCCGATCGTAAGCACCGTGGGGGACAGAGGCGCAATTTCGCGCCCGCGTGCGCGTGCCCGCAAGCCCGCCGGGGTACCTTGTTGTGAGTGCCGCGCGCGATCTGGAGCGGAGCGATCAGCTTCGGGCTGGTCAACATCCCGGTGAAGCTCTTCAGCGCCGTCAACCGCAAGACGGTGCGCTTCCACCAGCTCGACGGCGACGACAACGGGCGCATCGCCCAGAAGCGGGTCAACCCGCGCACGGGCGAGGAGGTGCCCTTCGAGCGCGTCGTGAAGGGCTACGAGATCGGCCCCGACCGCTACGTCGTCGTCACGCCAGAGGAGATCGACGCGGTCGCGCCCGAGCGCACGCGCACGATCGAGATCGAGGACTTCGTCGACCTCGACGAGATCGACCCGATCTTCTACGATCATCCCTACTACCTCGCGCCCGACAAGGGCGCCGAGAGGGCGTACCGGCTCCTGCTCGACGCGATGCGCGAGGCCGGCAAGGTCGCGATCGCGCGGGTCGTGATCCGCTCGAAGGAGCAGCTCGTGGCGATCCGGCCGCGCGACGACGCGCTCACGATGGAGACGATGCTGTTCGCCGACGAGGTGATCGACCCCGACAACCTCGACGAGCTGCCGGACGCCGACGCCAAGCCCACGAGCGAGCGCGAGCTCGGCATGGCCCAGCAGCTGATCGACTCGCTCTCGGGCGACTTCGACCCGGCCAAGTACCACGACGAGTACCGCGAGCGCGTGCTCGAGCTGATCGAGCGCAAGGCGCAGGGCGAGGAGGTCGTGCTCGAGGCCCCGCCGGAGGAGCCCGCGAAGGCGCCCGACCTGATGGCGGCGCTCGAGGCGAGCATCGCCGCAGCGAAGGGGCAGGGAGGCGGCCGCCGGCGCGCGCCGGCCAAGGGCCGCGACGGCGACGGCGCGGGTCCCGAGCCAGCGAAGCGCGGGCGCGGAGACGCGAGCGCCAAGGGCTCCTCCTCGCGCAGCTCGGGCCGCCGCAAGGCGGCCAAGAAGAACTAGCGCCCCGGAAGGGGGCCGGGAGGAGCCGCGGCGGCGCAGCGTGCGCGGCCCAGACGCCGCGCACGGTAGCGTTGGGCCGACGATGGTCGACTGGTCGCTCGCCCGGCACGTGGCCCGCTTCGCGGTGGGCTCCGACGAACGCCCCGAGCTCGGCGTCGACCTACCAGACGTCACGCGTCGCATGGCGGAGCACGTGTCCGGCTACACACGCCTCGCGCCGCTCACCCCGGTACCGCCGGCCGAGCTCCTGACGCGCACGGAGTGGACGGCGATGAACATCGACGCGCTCTCGGAGCTGCTCGAGCCGGTCGCCGCGCGGCTCGACTCGCGGCTCGGCGCGGCCGGCCCGCTAGCCGGCGCTCTTCGCGCGGGCGCCGGGGCCACGCTCGCCGCCGAGGCGGGTCTCGTGATCGGCTACGTCGGCACGCGCGTGCTCGGCCAGTACGAGCTGTCGCTGCTAGCGGCGGAGCCCACGCCGCGGCTCGTGTTCGTCGCTCCCAACCTGCAGCGCGCGGTCGGCCAGATGGGCGTCGACCGCGACTCCTTCTATGGCTGGATCGCGATCCACGAGCTCACCCACGTTCTGCAGTTCCAGGGAGTGCCGTGGCTGCGCGAGCACCTGGCCTCGCTCGTGCGCGAGTACCTCGAGACGGTCGAGGTGCGGATCGACTCGGGTGCGGCGGGCGGCCTGCCCTCGCTGCCGAACGTGTCGCGGCTCGTCGAGGCGTTTCGCGAGGGCGGCCTCGCCGCGCTCGTCCAGACGCGCGCGCAGCGCACTCTCATGACCCGCATGCAGGCGGTGATGGCGGTGATCGAGGGCTACTCCGAGCACGTCATGGATGCGCTCGGCGCACGTCTGCTGCCGGCCTACGCCGGGCTGCGCGAGGCCATGGAGGAGCGCCGCCGGAGCCGCTCCGCGCCCGAGCGCATCCTCGAGCGGCTGCTCGGCCTGGACTTCAAGCTGCGTCAGTACGAGCTCGGCGGCCGCTTCTGCAACGAGGTGGTGGCGCGCGCCGGCGTCGACTCGCTCAACCGGGTCTGGAGCGCTCCCGAGGCGCTCCCCACGCTGCGCGAGCTGGGGCAGCCCGACGCCTGGCTCGAGCGCACCTCGGCGCGGCCGGCACCCGTCGCCTGACGCGTCTTGCCGGCTCCGTCGCCGGCCTCCGGCAGCGGGCCGGGTAACGCGTCCGGCGCGGCGGTGTTTACGAACATAAGTTCGCTGGTATAGTTCCAGCGAGCTTAGAACTAACAACCTTAGGCAGGGGTACAAGGTTGGCCACAACGGAAGGAGAGCTTCGGATGGCCGCTCAGACGCAGGACCAGAGAAAGGCGGCGGGCCAGAAGGCCGCCGCGACACGCAGACGGAACGTCGCCGCCGGTCGCGCCCGGACGACACGCCGCTCGACGGCGCGCACGGGCCAGCAGGCCAGGATGTCGGCGCGGCAGACCGCCCGCCAGGCCGAGCGCACTGCAGCCGAGGCGGAGAAGACCGTCGAGGCCGGCTCGGCGTACGCGGTCGAGCGCGGCAAGGCGTTCGCGACCCAGGCGGAGCGCGCCATGCTGATCCCGGTCGGCGCCACGCTGATCGCGCGCGACAACGTCGTCGAGACGCTGAAGCCCTACACGCTCTCGCGCGCGAACGCGCAGCGCGAGGTCACGAAGAGCCTGCGGAGGTTCGAGCGGCGCGGCGCCACGGCGCGCAACCGCGCCGTGCGCGAGGTCAAGCGGGTACGCACTCGCTTCGAGCGTGAGCTCCGCCAGCGCCGCGTGCAGGCGACGCGCCTCGTGCGGCGCAACCGGCGCGACGCCGAGCGCCAGGTCAAGGCGGCCAGGCGCGACTTCGAGCGCGGCGCAGAGCGGATCCAGACCGCTTCCGGAGACGTCGTCAAGGGCGTGCAGGAGCTCGCGCACATCGCCTCTTAGCGACACCGCCTTCTCCCCGCCCCGTTGGAGAGACCGGGCGGGGCAGGACTGCCGGCCGACAACGCCGGCAGTATGCAGCATCTCTCCTCCCTCACCGACGGGGCCCGGGAACGGGCCCCGTCGGCTTTCCTGGGCCGCCGCGTCGGCCTTCCGGGATCGGCTGCCGGGGGACGCGCCGGCGAGCCCGCGACGGCTCCCGCCTGAGGCCGGCACCTGCCACAATCGGTGGCGATGCCCGCCGAGGACCAGATCCGCGACGCGCTTCGGCGCGTGATCGACCCCGAGCTCCGCAAGGACATCGTCTCGCTCGGGATGGTGCGCTCGATCGACCAGCCGGAGCAGGGCCGCGTCGATGTCGTCGTCTCGCTCACTACGCCCGGCTGCCCGATCCGCTCGCACTTCCAGCAGGCGGTCGCCCAGCACGTCGGCGCGCTCGACGACGTGCGGCAGGTGAACGTCGGCTTCGACGTGCTGAGCCCCGAGGAGAAGCAGGTGCTCCAGCAGCGGCTCGGGCGCGCCGGCGGCCTGCCGCAGGGCGCGCTCGCCGCCGTCAGGAACGTCGTCTGCGTGGGCTCCGGCAAGGGCGGCGTGGGCAAGTCGACGATCACCGCCAACCTCGCCGCCGCGCTCCAGCTCGAGGGCAAGCGGGCGGCCGCCATGGACGCCGACGTCTGGGGCTACTCGATCCCGCGCATGCTCGGCGTGCACGGGCGCCCGATGGTGAACGGGGAGCGCAAGATCGTGCCGCTCGACGCTCACGGCGGCGTGCGCGTGATCTCGATCGAGTTCTTCCTGTCGGAGCGCGACCAGGCGATCACGTGGCGCGGTCCGATGCTTCACAAGGCGATTCGCCAGTTCCTCGAGGACGTGGACTGGGGTGAGCTCGACTACCTCCTGATCGACCTGCCGCCCGGGACGGGCGACGTGTCGATGACGCTGGCCGAGCTGCTCCCGCAGGCGCGCTTCGTGGTCGTCACGACGCCGCAGCCCGCCGCTCAGCACGTGGCGCGGCGCGCCGCCGACTCGGCCAAGCGCTACGAGCTCGAGATCGCCGGCGTGATCGAGAACATGTCGGGCTTCACGACCCCCGACGGGGAGCGGTTCACGATCTTCGGGGAGGGCGGCGGCCAGCTGCTGGCGGACGAGCTCGACGTGCCGCTGCTCGGCAAGGTTCCGCTCGAGGAGGAGCTGCGCGTCGGCGCCGACGAGGGGCTGCCGCTCGTGCTCCGCGATCCCGACGCGCCGGCGTCGCAAGCTCTTTTCCATGCCGCGCGCGGGCTGATCGCGGTCACGCCGCAGGAGCTCGGCACCCTCCAAGCGCCCGTGGGCCCGCCGCTGCCGCAGGTCACGGGCATGTCGCTGCCGATGGCGCCCGGGCGCGCCTAGAGCTCAGCGCGGCCGGCGCGGCGCGGCGCCGCTCAGGCCTTCGACTTGTAGTAGTCCGCGTTGATGTCGCCGTACTTCTGCCACTCGTCCGGCAGCTGGTCCTCGGCGAAGCAGGCGTCGACCGGGCAGGCCTCGACGCAGGCGTCGCAGTCGATGCACTCCTCGGGATCGATGTACAGCTGCTCGACCTGGTCGTAGTCGGGCTCGTCCGGCGTGGGGTGGATGCAGTCGACCGGGCAGACCTCGACGCAGGAGTTGTCCTTCGTCCCGATGCAGGGCTCGGCTATGACGTAGGCCATGGTTCGGTTCTGGTCCCTTCGAAAAGTCCGTGCGCGCCGCCATCGCGGCGGGCTGAGGCCGCCGAATTGTACCGTCGCCGTGGTGGCCACCGGCCGCGGCGCGGCAGCGGCTCAGGCCGGCCCGGACGCGTGGGGCGCGGGCAGCGAGCTGGCCTCGGCGCCGCCCACGTAGGCGACCATCCGGCTCGCGAGCGCGCCGGCCAGGCGCACCTGCTCGTCGCTCGGCGGCGGCGCTTCGTCGAGCAGCGGGGCGAGCCGCTCCGCGGTCTCGGGCGCGGAGGCCTCCACGAGCGCGCAGGCGATTCGCGCCCCGGCCCGCACGATCTCCGGCTCGACGCTCCAGATGGTCTCGAACATGCGCTCGGCGTCCGGCGTTCGGTCCTGACCCGGGCGCTCCCAGGCGGACAGACAGGCGGAGTAGCGCGGCGCGTCGCAGACGAGCGACCACTCGCGCCCGAACGGCCCCGCGGGGTCGAGCGGCACCTCGATCGGGGCGCCGCCGGGGTGGCGCGCCTTGCCGAAGTCGGCGAACACGACCGCTTCCTCGGCCGTGCGCGCAAGCTCGCGCCAGCGCTCCGCCGCGTCCCGATAGAAGCGCTCGCGCTGGAAGCTCGCGAACAGGACTCCCCGTTCGGCACGCGCGCAGCACTCGTCCTCGATCGCGTGGCTGAGCGCGATGAGCGTCCGCTTGGGCAGCAGGTACGGCACGAGGTCGGGGCGCCGGCGGCGCAGGCCGGCGAAGATCGATGCCTCCCCCGGCTCGCCCGCCGGCGAGTCGGCGCGGGCGCGGTCGATAGCCGCGCGCAGCGACAGGCCGGCCTCGCGCTCGGCGAGCACGCGCCGGATCAGGTCCACGTCGCGCTCGGCGTAGCGCCGGTGCCCACCCGGCAGCCGCCTCGGCGCCGGGAACCCGTAGCGCGCCTCCCAAATGCGGAGGGTCGGCTGACCGACGCCGGTTCGCTCGGCGACGTCGCGGATCGACAGCGGCGAGCCCTGCGCTTCGCTCACGCCGCAGCGCCGGCCGCGAGCGCCCCGCGCGCCTTCTGCAGGCCGAGGCGCACCCGGCTCTTCGCGGTGCCGAGCGGCACGCCCGACGTCGCGGCGATCTCCCGCGCCGTGAGCTCGCGGCCGAAGGCGAGCAGCACGGCCTCACGCTGGTCCTCGGGCAGGGTGCCGAGCGCCCTGAGCACCTGCCGCCGGCCCTCGCGCCGGATGACCGGCTGGGCGGCGTCCTCGTGCACGTCGCTGCCGGGGTCCGACGCGCGGGCGGAGCGCTCGAGCGCCGCATCGCGCACCGCCCGCGAGCGGTAGCGGTCGAGCGCGCGGCTGCGCGTGAGCATCGTCAGGTAGGCCCGCAGAGCACCGCGGCGCTCGTCGTAGGAGTCGGGGTGACGCCACAGGTGCACGAAGACGTCCTGCACGACGTCCTCGGCCGCGCCGGCGTCCCGCAGGACCCGCTCAGCCGTGGCGAGCATCGCGGAGTGGTGGTGCCGATAGGCGCGGTCGAACTGGATCGGGTCGCGAAGGTCAGCCATGGGAGCTATACCGCCTGTCTAAGAAAGCTGAACACATTGTGGAGGTTATACCCACTCGTGGACGACCGAAGCGTGCGAACGCGCCAAGCTCCGACCCGCGCTTGGCTGGCGGGAGATCGAGAACGGGGCGACGAGGTCGGCGTCTCTTGCCCCCTGAACGACGAAGGGCCCGGCGCGCGCCGGGCCCTTCGCAACGGCCTTCGCCGGAGGCGTCGGCTACATCATCCCGTCCATCCCGCCGGGCATGCCGCCGCCGCCCATCCCGGCCGGCTCCTTCTCCGGCATCTCGGCGATGATCGCCTCGGTCGTCAGGATGTTCTTGGCGATCGAGGCGGCGTTCTGGAGCGCCGAGCGCGTGACCATCGCGGGGTCGATCACGCCGTCCTTGATCAGGTCGGTCATCTCGCCCGTCTCCGCGTTCAGGCCCTCCGTCGGGCCGACCTTGCGGACGTCGTTGACCACGACCGAGCCCTCGAAGCCCGAGTTCTCGGCGATCTGGCGGACCGGCTCCTCGAGCGAGCGCAGGATGATCCTCGCGCCCGTGGCCTCGTCGCCCTCGAGCGAGTCGACGTCGATGGCCTCGACGGCGCGCAGTAGCGCCACGCCGCCGCCCGCGACGATGCCCTCCTCGAGCGCCGCCCGGGTGGCCTGCAGCGCGTCCTCGACGCGGTGCTTGCGCTCCTTCATCTCGGTCTCGGTGGC
>JBLNDU010000065.1:0-3799 GCA_050261935.1 Nocardioidaceae bacterium
CAGGTCGAGCGCAACTTCGAGCGCCCCGCCCGCGACCGCCTCTTCCGCCGGCTCGTGTTCGCCCTCTTCCCGCACCCAGGCCGCCTGCGCGCCACCGCGCCGCTGCTCGCCGTGGCGCACCGGCTCGGGCTCGACACGATGCCGCGCCGGCCGCGCGCGCGCCGGCTCGCGCCGCGCATCGCCGGCATGGCCGACGTGACGCCCCGGACGCCGCTGCGCGAGTCGCTCCGGAGCCTGCCCAGGCGCTACCCCGCCAGGGGGCAGGCACGCGGCAGCGTCGGCCTGCTCCAGGGCTGCGTGCAGCGCGTGTTCTTCAGGCACGTGAACGAGGCGACGGCCCGCGTGCTCGCGGCCGAGGGCTGGGACGTGACGGTGCCGCGCCTTCCGCGCTGCTGCGGCGCCCTCCAACTGCACGCCGGCCAGGACGCCGCCGCCCGCAGGCTCGCGAAGGCGACGATCACCGCCTTCGAGCGCTTCGACCACCTGGTGGTGAACGCGGCCGGCTGCGGCTCCGCGATAAAGGACTACGGCCACGTGCTGCGCGACGAGCCCGGCTGGGCCGAGCGCGCGGAGCGCCTCTCCGAGAGGACGCGCGACGCCACCGAGCTGCTCGCCGAGCACGAGCCGCGAACCCCGCGCGGGCCGGTCGAGTTGCGCGTGGCCTACCACGACTCCTGCCACCTCGCGCACGCGCAGCGCCTGCGCTCGCAGCCGCGCCGACTCCTGCGCGAGATCCCGGGCCTCGAGCTGCTCGAGCCGGGCGACTGGGAGATCTGCTGCGGCTCCGCCGGGATCTACAACCTGATCAAGCCCGAGCCGGCCGCCGCGCTCGGCGAGCGCAAGGCGCGCCGCATGCTTGCCACGGGCGCCGACGCGGTGGCGGCCGGCAACCCCGGCTGCGCCCTCCAGATCGCCGCCCACACCGAGCGGCTCGGCCGTCCGCTGCCCGTCCTGCACCCGCTCGAGCTGCTGGCGCGCTCGCTGCGTGCGTAACGCGTGGCGCCACGGGGAAAGGGGCCGAGAGGCGAGCGAAGGGAGCCGGCCGTGGCGGCTGTCGAGACGAGCGGAGTCGAGATCCGGGGCGCCCTGGGCCCGCGCTACGACGAGGTGCTCACGCCCGAGGCGCTGGCGCTCGTGGCGGCGCTCCACCGCGAGTTCGACGGGCGGCGGCGCGAGCTGCTGCGCCGGCGTGAGGAGCGCCAGGTCGAGCTCGACGCCGGCGGGCCGCTCGACTTCCTCGACGACACGCGCGCGGTGCGCGAGGGCGACTGGCGCGTGGCCCCCGTGCCGCCTGCGCTCGCCGACCGGCGCGTCGAGATCACCGGCCCGACCTCGCCGAAGCTCGTGATCAACGCGCTCAACTCGGGCGCGCGCGGCTTCATGGCCGACTTCGAGGACGCCAACTCGCCGAGCTGGCCGAACATGATCGGCGGCCAGGTGACGCTGATCGACGCCGTGCGACGGCGGCTCGAGCACGAGGAGGGCGGCAAGCGCTACCGACTCGGCGAGCGCACCGCCACGCTGCTCGTGCGCCCGCGCGGCTGGCACCTCGTAGAGCGCCACCTGCTCGTCGACGGCCAGCCCGTGGCCGGCGGCCTGGTGGACTTCGGCCTGTACCTCCACCACAACGCGCGCGAGCTGCTCGAGCTGGGCGCCGGGCCGTACTTCTACCTTCCCAAGCTCGAGTCGCACCTCGAGGCGCGGCTCTGGAACGACGTGTTCGGCGCGGCCCAGGACGCGCTGGGGCTCGAGCGCGGCACGATCAAGGCCACGGTCCTGATCGAGACGATCCCGGCCGCGTTCGAGATGGACGAGATCCTGTGGGAGCTGCGCGACCACGTCGCCGGGCTGAACGCGGGGCGCTGGGACTACATCTTCTCGACGATCAAGCGCTTCCGCACCCGGCCCGAGTTCGTGACGCCGGACCGCTCCCAGGTGACGATGACGGTGCCGTTCATGCGCGCCTACACGGAGCTGCTCGTGAAGACCTGCCACCGCCGCGGGGCGCACGCGATGGGCGGCATGTCCGCGGTCATCCCGAGCCGCACCGACAACGAGGCGAACGAGCGCGCGTTCGCCGCGGTGCAGCAGGACAAGCGGCGCGAGGCCGGCGACGGCTTCGACGGCACATGGGTGGCCCACCCGGACTCCGTGCCGGTAGCGACGGAGGCCTTCGACGCCGTGCTCTGCGAGCGGCCCGCCCAGCTCGAGCGCCAGCGCGACGACGTGCACGTCAGCGCCGACGAGCTGCTCGACGTGGCCGCCACGCCCGGCCAGGTCACGGAGACAGGGCTGCGCTCGAACGTGAACGTGGGGATCCAGTACATCTCGTCGTGGCTGCGCGGCAACGGGGCCGCCGGCATCTACGGCCTCATGGAGGACGCCGCGACGGCCGAGATCGCGCGCGCGCAGGTCTGGCAGTGGGTGCGCCACGGCGTCCGGCTCGACGACGGCCGCGCGGTCACCTCCGAGCTCGTGCGCGAGCTCGAGGGCTCGGAGCTCGAACGGATCCGGGCGGAGATCGGCGACGACGAGTGGTTCGAGCGCGAGGGCCGGCCCGACCTGTCGCGCGCCATCTTCGAGCGCGTGGCGCTCTCCGACGACTTCGTGGAGTTCCTGACGCTGCCGGCCTACGAGCGGCTCGAGGACTGATGCGCGCCCGCTCAGGCCCGGCCGCGCGCCGCGACCTCGGCGATCAGCTGGGACAGCCGCGCGCCCTGCCACGCGAGCGGCGACTTGCCCGGCGCCTCCGTCACCACTCGCGCGCGCGGGATCGCGGCGGCGTAGCGGCGGCCGGTCTCGAGCGGGTGCTCCGGATCAGCCTCGTCGCGGCTCGCCACCACCACGGTGGGCACCGCCAGCGCCGCGAGCTCGTCCCAGGACGCGAAGGGTATGGAGCGCGGCACCACGCTCAGCGCGTCCGCCACGGCGTCGAGGTGACGGTGCTCCGAGAGCCGCTGGTGGATGATCCGGAGCGCGGTGGCGCGCCAGTGCTCCGGCAGCTTGGACGAGTCGTAGGCGGCCGCGAAGCCCTCCACGCCGCCGCGGCGGAGGGCCTTGCTCAGCTCGTCCCAGCGGGCGAGCCGCTCGGCCTGCTCGAGGTAGCTGAGGGCGGGCTCGAAGGCCGGCGTGATGAGCGCGAGCGCCGCCACGCGCTCGGGCTTGTCGAGCGCGAACCGCACGATCGTATGGCAGCCCATCGAGGCGCCGGCCAGGGCGGCGCGCTCGATGCCGCAGGTGTCGAGGACGGCGGCGAGGTCGGCCGCGAGGTCGGCGTACTCGTAGGCGTCGGGCCACGGAGCCGGCGAGGAGGCCCCGTGGCCGCGCGCGTCGTAGGCCACCACGCGATAGCCCGAGCGCTCGAGCCGCCGCGAGCCGTGCACGACCCAGCGGCGCGTCGCCGTCAGGCCGTGGAGGAGGACGACCGGTGGCCCGGTCCCGGTCTCCTCGGCGGCGAGCGTGACGGCGCCGTTTGCGAGCTCGAGCTCACCCATGGCAGAACGGCGGCGAATAGTGCCGGAGCGCGCCGCCGCCGGCCCGGCTCGCGCGCCCGCGCGGCGGGGGCGGCCCACGACTCAGGGCGACAGCAGCCCCAAGGAAAGAGGAACGAATGGCCACGATCGAGACGGACGGGCACGGCGCGCCCGACATAGACGCGCAGGAGACGCGCGAGTGGCTCGAGTCGCTCGACTCGGTACTGCAGCGCGACGGGAGCGAGCGGGCCCGCTTCCTGCTCGAGCGGCTCGTCGCCCAGGCGGCCCAGGTCGGGGCGTCGCCGCCGCTCGGCGGCAACACGCCG
>JBLNDU010000066.1:0-10210 GCA_050261935.1 Nocardioidaceae bacterium
CTGACCCCCGGCAGGGCCGCGGGCGCCGGCCGCGGCGCGGCGGGTGGCGGCCGGATTACAGTCCTCCCCCGTGGGGGTGCCGCTCGACCGATGAGCTCTTCGCGCTTCGGCCCCGGCACGACCGGCGGCTCGCTCCACCGCGCGAGCCGGCGCAGCTCCACCTCGCGCGGGGGGCTCGGGCAGGCGCCCGCGGAACGCGAGCCGCTCCTCTTCCGCGTCGCCATGGCGGTGATCGCGCTGCACGTGCTCGACGACGGGTTCGTGAATCGCGAGCCGGGCACCTCGGCGGGCGACCACCTCGCGAGCGGGCTCGTGCCGGTCGCCGTGGCGGTCGCGCTGGCGGTGGCCTACCCGCGCCTGCGGGCGGGCGCGCGGGCCACCGTCGCACTCGCATGCGGCGCGCTCGCGATGGTGTACGGCATCGGCGTCCCGGTCAGGCACGCGCTGATCGAGCGGCCCACCGGAGACGACTTCACGGGCCTCCTGGTGGCGCCTGCCGGCGTCGTCCTCCTGCTGCTCGGCGTGTTCACCCTGTGGCGCAGCCGCCGGCTCGACGAGCCGCCGGCGCGGCGCTACGTCCGCCGGCTGCTGTGGGGCCTGGGCGCGCTGGTGCTCGCCTACCTGGTCGTCGTGCCGATCGGCTTCGCGCTGATCGCCACCCACGAGGCGCGCGAGTCGGTCGAGCCCGCCGACCTCGGGCGCCCCCACGAGCCGGTCAGCCTCACCACGAGCGACGGCCTCCGGCTCTCCGGCTGGTACGTCCGCTCCCGCAACGGCGCCGCCGTGATCGCGTTTCCCGGGCGCAGCGGACCCGTGCGGCACGCCAGGATGCTGGCTCGCCACGGCTACGGCGTGCTGCTGCTCGACCGCCGCGGCGAGGGCGACAGCGAGGGCGACCCCAACGCCTACGGATGGGGCGGCGAGCCGGACCTGCGGGCGGCGGTCGAGTACCTGCGCCGACGGCGCGACGTCGACCCGGGGCGGATCGGCGGGCTCGGCCTCTCCGTCGGCGGCGAGCTCCTGCTCCAGACCGCCGCGCACACCCCGGCCCTGCGCGCGGTCGTCTCGGAGGGCGCCGGCAAGCGCTCCATCCGCGAGCAGATGGACACGCCCGACCTCCCGGGCTGGCGTGCCTGGGCGTCGCCCTGGCTCGTGCAGACGCCCGCGCTCGCGGTGCTCTCGAACCACGCCGCGCCGCCGAACCTGGTGGACCTGGCCGCGCGCATAGCGCCGCGTGCCGTCTTCCTGATCCGGGCGCAGCACGGCAACCAGGACGAGGAGATGAACCGCGTCTACTTCGAGGCGGCCGGCCGGCCCAAGTCGCTCTGGGAGGTCCCGGACGGCGGCCATACGGGAGGGCTGTCCGCGCGGCCGCGCGAGTACGAGCGTCGCGTCACGGCCTTCTTCGACCGCAGGCTGCTCGGCCGGCCGGCCGGCTGATCAGCTCGCCGATGCGCGCGGCGGCGCCGCGGCCTTCCGCGCCAGCCGGCCCTCCGCCAGCGCGTCGAGGTCGACTTCGTCGAGCGAGGTGACCACGACGTCGGCGTCGGCGCCGGCGAGCGCCTCGGCGTCGTCGGCGCGGGCCACGCCGAGCGCGGCCATGTGCCCCGCCTTCGCGGCCTGCACGCCGGACACCGCGTCCTCGACCACGAACGAGCGCTCGGGCGGGGTGCCGAGCTCGGCCGCAGCGGTCAGGAAGATCTCCGGGTGCGGCTTGCCCTGCGCGAAGTCGCGGCCCGAGATGTCGACGTCGAAGAACTCGAGCAGGTTCAGGTCCGGTCGCACGAAGTCGTAGTCGAGGTTCTGCTCGCGGGCGAAGCTGTCGAGCCGGATCTGCCTCAGGAACAGGCCGGCGTTCTTCGACGACGATGCCGCTCCCACGCGGATGCCCGCCGCTCGCACCGCCAGCAGGAAGCGGAGCGCGTCCGGGTAGGCGAAGAACTCGCCCGCCTCGATCAGCTCCACGACCATGCGCTGCTTGCGCTCCGCGTAGACCTCGGTCCTCGGCCCGAGCTCCGGGACGTCGAAGTACTCGAGCGCCGCGCGCGCGCCGCTCATGCGCGGCTTGCCCGACATCACCTGCTGGTAGACCTGCGGCGTGAAGCGCTCGGGCGACCAGCTCGTGCGGTCGCGGACGTCGCTCCAGGCGCCCTCCATGAGCTCGCGCAGCGAGTCGCGCCACGCCCGCTCGTGCGGCGAGTCGACGAGCACGCCGTCGACGTCGAAGATCCCGCCCTCGAAACCACCACTCCCCACGCTTCCTCCCTCCGTCACGACAGTGCGAACGCGTGGCGATCGCCGGGGCGCAGCTCGCGCACGTCCTCGCCCACGCCGACGCGGATGGCGTCGCTCGACCCCTCCGGGTCGACCGCGACCGTCAGCTCGCCGCCCGAGACCGTCACCTGCAGCGGCGTGCCGCGGAACTGCATCGGGAACGACAACCCGTCGAGCCGGTCGACCAGCCGCGGCTCGAAGCGCAGCGCGCCGTCCTGGATCTCGCTGCCCATGTAGCCGCGCTGCACGAGGTCCAGCGTCCCCGACATGACGCCCATGTGGATGCCCTCCTTCGTGGTGCCTCCCTGGACGTCGCCGATGTCGCTCTCGAGCGCGACCATGAAGCGCTCCCACGAGCTCTCCGGGTGGAGCGCCGCCAGCACGCCGGCGTGCGCGATGAAGCTCAGCGTCGAGCCGTGCGAGGTGCGCTCGTCGTAGTAGTCGATGTTCCGGAGCGCCGTGTCGGGCCCGTAGTCGTAGCCGAGCTGCTCGAGCAGACGCTGGACCTCACGCTCCGGGAACAGGAAGAAGAGCAGCACCGCGTCGGCCTGCTTGGCCAGCTTGTAGCGGTCGGGATCGCGGCCCTCCGCGCGCAGGATCCGGTCGAGTCGCTGGATGTTGCCGTAGCGCTCACGGTAGCCCTCCCAGTCGAGCTCCTCGAGCTCCTCGTAGCCCTCGAACTGGCTCATGATGCCGTCGCCGTGGAAGGGCACGAACATCCTTCGGCTCATCTCGCGCCAGGTGCTGAGCTCCTCGTCGCCGATCGCGAGGCGCGCGCAGAGCGCGTCGCAACGGCTCTCGGGCAGCAGGTCGAGCACCTTCTCGGCCGTCTCGCAGATCCAGGCGACCAGGACGTTCGTGTAGGCGTTGTTGCGCAGCCCGCCCTCGGGCGCGTCCGGGTACTTCTCGTGGAACTCGTCCGGGCCCATGACGCCGTGGATCTCGTAGCGACCGCGCTCCGGGTTGAAGTGCGCGATCGAGGACCAGAAGCGGGCGATCTCGAGCATCATCTCGGCGCCGTGATCGCGCATGAACTCGAGGTCGCCGGTCGCGAGGTAGTAGTGCCAGACGTTGTAGAAGATCGCGGCGTTGACGTGCCGCTGGTTGTGGCTCAGGTCCGGCTCCCAGCGCCCCGACAGCGGGTTGAGGTGCACGATCTGGGTCTCCTCCTGGCCGTCGCTGCCGCTCTGCCAGGGGTACATCGCGCCCCGGAGGCCGGCCTCGTGCGCCGCCGCCCGCGCCTCGTCGAGCCGCCGGTAGCGGTACAGCAGCAGGTGGCGCGTGATCTCGGGCAGGCGGAAGTTCAGGTAGGGGTAGACGTAGAGCTCGTCCCAGAACACGTGGCCGCGGTACGCCTCGCCGTTCAGGCCGCGCGCCGGGACGGCCGCGTCGTGGTCGGCGGTGTGCCGCGAGCAGACCTGCAGGATGTGCGAGATGTGGAAGCGCAGCAGGAACTGCACGCGCTCGTTCCCGGGCAGCCGCAGATCGCACACCTCCCAGAGCTCGTTCCAGGCGCGGACGTGCCGCTCGAGCGCCTCGGCGAAGGAGGGCGCGCGGCGCACGAGCTTGCCGGCGCTTCCGAGCGGCTCGCTGATGGCGTGATCGTGCGACGTGTAGAAGGCGACCATCTTCTCGACCCGCACGGGGGTGCCCTCCTGCACGTCGAACGCGAGCACGTGCTGGATGTAGTCCTCCATCTGGTCGAGCCGGCGGTCGACGGCGAGCTGGCGGCCGTCGCCGAAGACGCGCGTGCGCGCGGCCTCGGCTATGTAGACGCGTGACTGCCGCGTCCTGACCTTGAGCGCGATCGCCTCCGGCCCGAACGTGCGCGGGAACACCGGCTCGAGGTGGCGGCCCTCGAGCTGCTGGTAGCGGGCGACGCCGGCGTTCGTCACGCGGCCGTCGAGCGCCGAGATCACCTCCACGCGGCCGGACCAGTTCTCCGCCGTCAGCGTCCACTCGATCGCGGCCTGGTGAGCGTCGGCCATGCTCACGAAGCGGCGGCTCCGGAGCGTCGTCTCGCGCCCGGCGCGATCGCGGAAGCGGATCGTGCGCGACACCACCGCCGTGCGCACGTCGTACTCGTGCAGGTAGGACAAGAGCTCGACGCTGTCGAGCCGGATCGCCTCCTCATCCTCGATCCGCAGCTTGAGGACGAGCCAGTTGGGCAGGTTCACGAGGTCCTCGTTGAGCACCGGGCGGCCGCCGAGGATGGTGGTCTCGCGGTTGTAGCCGCCGTGCGCGTAGGTGCCGGGGTAGTGGACGTCGTCGGCGTCCTCCCACTCGAGCGCCCCGCGCGTGCAGAAGTAGCCGTTGCCGGTCGAGGTCAGCGCCTCGCGCAGCCCCTCCTCGGCGGGCTCGAAGCCGGCGTAGGCGAGGCCGAGCTCGTCGGCGCGACGCTCCTCGGCGCCCACCGTCACCGCGCCAGCGTTGTGAGGAATCGCTCCACCTCCTCGGTCGAGTAGAGGATGAAGTCGGCGGCGGTCGTCCGACCGGCCACCTCGGGATCGTCGAGGTCGCCGACGAAGATCCCGATGCCCCGCCCGGCGAGCGCGGCGAACGCGTCCTCGTCGGTGATGTCGTCGCCCAGGTAGAGCGGCACGACGTCGTCTCGGTCGAGCCCGAGCGCCGCGATCAGGTGGAGCACCGCCTTGCCCTTGTCCCAGTCGAGCTTGGGCTGCAGCTCGAGGACCATCTTGCCGGGGGTCACCTTCAGCTGGTTGGGGTGCCCGGCGAGCAGGCCGTCCACGACCTCTTGGACGCGCGGGCGTGTGTGGTCGTCGGCGAGCCGGAAGTGGACCGCGACCGAGGCCCGCTTCGGCTCGACGAGGACGCCCGGCAGGGAGTCGAGCTCGGCGTGGGCGCGCGCGGTCACCGCCGCGACGAGGTCCTCGTAGCCGGCCGCCGCCTCGTGCTCGACGGCGCCGCCGTCGGGGCTCCAGATGTCGAAGCCGTGGCTGCCCGCCACCACGAGGTCGTCGACGCCCATCAGCTGCTGGACCACGGGCCGGTCGCGCCCGCTCACCACGCACACGGGGCAGCGGCGCGCCAGCTCGCGCACGGCCCGTCGCATGCTCGGCGCGATGAGGGCGTCCTCGGGGCGGTCGACGATCGGCGCCAGCGTGCCGTCGTAGTCGAGGAAGACCGCCGGATCGCGGCCTCCCATGCGCTCGGCCAGGCGCTCGCCGTCGGCGAGCGCGTGCGGGAGAGCTCCGATGCTCGAGCCCGGCGCCGTCACGTGATCGTCCGCGGCGCGGCGGGCGGCCTGCGCCTCGTGGTCGTCTCGTCGGCGTCGTGCGGCACGGATCGGTCGGGGTGTCACTTTCGGTGGCAGCTGACCGACAGCCTTTCACAGTGCCCCGGCCGGACGCTCTATGTTCGCGTTTCATGACAGTTCGCCGCCACACCCTGTTGGGCTGAGCGCAGTGGCGCGGCAGGGGCTCCGGGTGGTCGCGTTCGGGGGCGGGACGGGCCTGCCCGTGCTGCTCCGCGGCCTGCGCGAGGCCGGCGAGCGCGTCACCGCGATCGTCACGGTCGCCGACGACGGCGGCTCGAGCGGGCGGCTGCGCCAGGAGCTCGGCGTCGCGCCCCCGGGCGACGTCCGAAGCTGCCTCGTGGCGCTCGCGAGCCGCAGGCGGCTGGCCGAGGTGTTCGACTACCGGTTCGAGGGCGGCGTCGACCTGCGCGACCACAGCGTCGGGAACATCATCATCGCCGCCCTGTCCGACATCAGCGGCGGCTTCGCCGAGGGGGTGGAGCAGGCCGGCCGCTTCCTCCGCATCAGGGGGCGCGTTCTGCCTGCCGCCACAGGCAGCGTCACGCTCGTCGTGCGCTACACGGACGGCACGGTGAGCCACGGCGAGTCGACGGTCGGCCAGGTTGGGCGCGCCGTCTCCGCGGTCGCCGTCGAGCCCCCGGACAAGCCGGCCCCGGCCGCCGCGATCGAGGCAATCGAGGCCGCCGACGTGCTCGTGCTCGCCGCGGGCAGCCTCTTCACGAGCACGATCGCGGCGCTCCTGGGGCGAGGGGTGCGGGAGGCGCTCGCGAGCTTCCCCGGGCCGATCGCCTACATCGCCAACCTCATGACGCAGCCGGGGGAGACGGAGGGCTTCACGGTCGCCGACCACCTGCGCGCGCTGGCGGAGCACGTCGGCCCGGTTGTCACCGACGTGCTCGTGAACTCGACGCCGCTCCGCGAGCCGCTCCTTGGCCGCTACCGGGCCGAGGGCGCCGAGCCGGTGCGCGTTGACCGCGCCGCGATCGAGCGGCTCGGCGTGCGCGTCGGCGAGACGCCGCTGCTCGCCGACGCCGGAGGGCGCGAGCTGCGACACGACCCCGAGCGCCTGGCGCGGGCCGTCCGCACGCTCATCCGGCCGGGGTGACGGCCGCGCCGGCGCCTACGTCGGCGAGGCCAGCTCGACCAGCACGCCGTCCGGGTCGAGCACGAACGCGACGTCCTGGCCCCAGGCGCGCGTCCGGGGCGCGGTGACCGGCTCCGCGCCGGCCTGCACGGCCCGCTCGAACGCGCCCTCGACATCGTCGGTCACGAGGCAGATCTCGAACGCCGGGCGCCCGTCGCCCGCGTCGTCGGGGCGCAGCCCGGGCGGGAGGTTGTCCGCCGCGAGCGCGCGCGAGGCGAAGGCGAGCGCGGTGGCGCCCGTCTCGAGCTCGGCGTACTGGCCGCTCGCGTGCTCGAACCGGCGCGCGAGCCCGAAGGCCCGCTCGTAGAAGGCGACACTCGCGGCCGCGTCGCGCACGTAGAGGATCGTGAACCCGAACCGCACCTTGCGCGGAGCACGCTAGCGAGCGGTCCGGATCGGGGGAGGCCCGGCTCTAGACTCGATTATGTGAAGCGCGCCTCCGCCGAGCCCGCCGGCGCGCGCGGCGAGATCGTCATCTCGGGCGCGCGCGAGCACAACCTGAAGGACCTCCACCTCAGGCTGCCGCGCAACGCGCTGATCGTCATCACGGGCCTGTCGGGGTCCGGCAAGTCGAGCCTCGCGTTCGACACGATCTACGCGGAGGGGCAGCGGCGCTACGTGGAGTCGCTGTCCGCCTACGCGCGCCAGTTCCTGGGCCAGATGGACAAGCCCGACGTGGACTCGATCGAGGGCCTGTCGCCGGCGATCTCGATCGACCAGAAGACCACCTCGCGCAACCCGCGCTCCACGGTCGGCACCGTCACCGAGATCTACGACTACCTGCGCCTGCTCTGGGCGCGGGTCGGGCGGCCGCACTGCTACACTGGCGGCCGCCCGATCGAGGCGCAGTCCGCCGAGCAGATCATCGACCAGGTGATGACGCTGCCGGACGGCGTGAAGTTCATGGTGCTCGCGCCGGTCGTCCGCGGCCGCAAGGGGGAGCACCGCGAGCTGCTCGAGGAGCTCCGCGCCGAGGGGTTCGCCCGCGTGAAGGTCGACGGCGAGCTGCGCAGGCTCGAGGAGGAGATCGAGCTCGACAGGAAGCTGAAGCACGACGTCTCGGTCGTGGTCGACCGGCTCGTAATGCGACCCGACCTGCGCAAGCGCCTGGCCGACTCGGTGGAGACGGCGGTCGCGCGGGCCGAGGGGCTGGTGGACGTCGAGATCGTTCCCTCGAACGGGGCCGGCGGGTCGTCGCGCGACGGGCGCCGAGGGGGCGAGACGCCGCTCGTCACGACCTACTCGGACCGCTTCATGTGCCTCGCCTGCGGCACGTCGATGCCGGAGCTCGAGCCACGGATGTTCTCGTTCAACTCGCCGCACGGCGCCTGCCCGCGCTGCACCGGGCTCGGCTCGCAGATGGAGATCGACCCGGACCTGATCGTGCCGGACCCCGGCCTGTCGCTCAGCGAGGGGGCGATCCTCCCCTGGTCCACGAGCGCGTCGAGCTACTACGAGCAGATGACGCAGGCGATCGCCGAGAAGTGGGAGGTCGACATGGACGTCGCCTGGGAGGACCTCCCCGAGGAGGTGCGCCGCTGCTTCCTCTACGGCACCGACGGCGAGCGCGTCTACGTCTCCTACCGCAACCGCTACGGGCGCCGGCGCTCCTACATGACCACCTTCGAGGGGATCGTCCCCAACCTCGAGCGCCGCTACCGGGAGACCGACTCCGACTACGTCCGCGAGAAGATCGAGGAGTACATGACGCTGCACCCGTGCCCCGAGTGCAAGGGGGCACGGCTGAGGCCCGAGTCGCTGGCGGTCAAGGTCGGCGGGCTCGGCATCCACGAGCTGACGCGCATGTCCGCGCGCCGCGCGATCGACTGGCTCGCGGCGCTCGAGCTGTCGGACACGGAGCGCCAGATCGCGCGGCTCGTGCTGCGCGAGATCGACGAGCGGCTGCGGTTCCTCGACAACGTGGGCGTCGGCTACCTGTCGCTCGACCGGGCGGCGGCCACGCTGTCGGGCGGCGAGGCGCAGCGGATCCGCCTCGCCACGCAGATCGGCTCGTCGCTCGTGGGCGTGCTCTACATCCTCGACGAGCCCTCGATCGGGCTGCACCAGCGCGACAACGCGCGCCTCATCGGGACGCTCGAGCGCCTGCGCGAGCTCGGCAACACCGTGATCGTCGTGGAGCACGACGAGGGCACGATGCGCGCCGCCGACCACGTCGTCGACCTCGGGCCGGGGGCCGGCGAGCACGGCGGCCGGCTCGTCGCCGAGGGGCCGCCGGAGGCGGTGATGCGGGTGGCCGACTCTCTCACCGGGCAGTTCCTGGCCGGCGCGCGCACGATTCCGACACCCCGGAGGCGACGGCGCCCGAGCGGCTACATCGGCATCGAGGGCGCCGCTCAGCACAACCTGCGCGGCGTCGACGTGCGGATCCCGCTCGGCGTGTTCTGCGCCGTCACGGGCGTGTCGGGCTCGGGCAAGTCCACGCTCGTCAACGAGATCCTCTTCAAGGCGGTGGCCAACCGCCTGCACCGCGCGAAGCAGCGGCCCGGCGCGCACCGGCGCGTGCGCGGGCTCGACCAGATCGACAAGATCATCAACATCGACCAGTCGCCGATCGGGCGCACGCCGCGCTCGAACGCGGCCACCTACATCGGGCTGTTCGACCACATCCGCGAGCTCTACTCGCGCACCCAGGAGGCTCGCGCGCGCGGCTACAAGCCGGGCCGCTTCTCGTTCAACGTCAAGGGCGGGCGCTGCGAGGTCTGCCGCGGCGACGGCCAGATCAAGATCGAGATGCACTTCCTGCCCGACGTGTACGTGCCCTGCGAGCAGTGCCACGGCAGGCGCTACAACCGCGAGACGCTCGACGTGCGCTTCAAGGGCCGCACGATCGCCGACGTGCTCGACATGACGGTGGAGGAGGCGCGCGGGTTCTTCGAGCACATCCCGAAGATCAGGCGCCGCGTGACGGCGCTCCACGACGTCGGGCTCGGCTACATCCGGCTCGGCCAGCCCGCCACGACGCTGTCGGGCGGCGAGGCGCAGCGCGTGAAGCTGGCGAGCGAGCTCTGCAAGGTGGCGACCGGGAGGACGCTCTACATCCTCGACGAGCCCACCACCGGGCTGCACTTCGCCGACGTGCAGCGCCTGCTCGAGATGCTCGACCGGCTCGTCGAGGGCGGCAACACCGTCGTGGTGATCGAGCACAACCTCGACGTGATCAAGACCGCCGACCGCGTGATCGACCTCGGCCCGGAGGGCGGCGAGGAGGGCGGCCTGGTGGTGGCCGAGGGCACGCCGGAGCAGGTCGCCGCCGTGGCCTCGTCGTACACCGGCCAGTTCCTCGCGCCGCTCCTCAAGAAAGAGCGCGCCCGCCCGCGGCTTGACGCCGGAATCGCACTGCAAACATAATTCTTCAATGTACCGGTTCCAGAAGCGCGCCCCCCTCGAGGCCATCGCCTACCCGGAGCCGCCTGTGGGCGATCGGAGCGGCCCTCCGCTGAGCCGCGGCTTCCTCTACACGCTGGTGAGCACCGTCGCCGCCGACGCGTGCAGCC
>JBLNDU010000067.1:0-3784 GCA_050261935.1 Nocardioidaceae bacterium
GGCGAGCGGCTCGCGCCTCGCCTCCGCGAGCGGGCGGGCGAGCTCGGGGCGGCGCGCGAGCGGCCCGAGCTCGTCGTCGAGCGCCGCGCCGAAGCGCGCGGCCACGACCACGCCCACCGCCGCGATCGCCACGAGCGCGGCCACCCGCGCGATCGCGTTGTTCACGCCCGACGCGACGCCCGCGTTGCCCTCGTCGGCGTCGGCCAGCACCGTGGCGGTGAGCGGCGCCACGGTGATCGCTAGCCCGAGCGAGAAGATCAGCAGCCCGGGCAGCAGGTCGATGGCGAACTCGACCTCGGCGTCGAGCGGCACGAGCAGCGCGAGGCCGGCCGCGGCGACGAGCGGCCCGACGCCCATGAACAGCCGCGGCCCATGGCGGTCGGCCAGCGCCCCGAAGCGCGTCGAGAGCAGGAGCAACACGACGCTCGGAGGCAGGCTCGTCGTGCCGGCGGCGAGCGCGCTCCAGCCCGCCGCCTGCTGGAGAAACAGCAGGAGCAGGAAGTACACGAGCCCGAGGCCGCCGTAGACGGCGAACGTCTCGACGTTGCCGGCGGCGAAGTTGCGGCGCCGGAACAGCGCGAGCGGGAGCATGGGCGCGCGGGCGCGCGCCTCGAAGGCCAGGAAGGCGGCGAACAGCGCCGCGCCGGCCGCCAGCGGCGCCCAGACCCGCGCCGCCCCGAAGCCGTGCAGCGGCTGCTCGATCAGCCCGAAGCTCACGCCCGCCAGCCCGAGCGCGCAGAGCGCGCCGCCCGTCCAGTCCATTCTCCCCAGGCCGCCGCGCCCGGGGCGCCGAGGGACCGAGCGAAGGACGAGCATCAGCGTGGCGACCACGATCGGCACGTTGATCGCGAAGATCCAGCGCCACGAGACGGCGTCCACGATCTGCCCGCCCAGGAGCGGTCCGAGCACGAGGCCGATGCCGCTCCAGGCGGTCCAGGCGCCCACGGCGCGACCGCGTTCGGAGTCGTCGAAGACGGCGATGATCGTCGCGAGCGCTACCGGCGTCAGCACGGCCCCGGCGATGCCCTGGAGGGCGCGCGCGCCCACGAGCACGCCGATCGTCGGCGCGGCGGCGCAGGCGAGCGAGGCGACGCCGAAGGCCCCCACGGACAGGGCGAAGACGCGCCGCTCGCCGAGCACGTCGCCGAGCGCGCCGCCTACGAGCAGCAGCGAGCCGAGCGTGAGCAGGTAGGCGTTCGACGTCCACTGCTGGCCCGCCAGCCCGCCGCCGAGGTCCGCCGCGATCGCGGGCAGCGCGACGTTGACCACCATCGCGTCGAGCGTGACGACGGCTGTGCCGAGTATGCAGGCGAGGAGGACGAGGCGCTTTCGCCCCGCCTCCATGCGGCTAGGCGCCGGCGCCGTCCGCGCGCGCCCCGTCGACCGCGGCGCCGTCGGGCGCGGCACCCCAGCCGGCCACGCTCTCCGCCGGCCGCGGCGGCGGCCCGACGTAGCGGGCGGTGGGGCGGATCAGGCGGCCCTCGTGCTTCTGCTCGAGGATGTGCGCCGCCCAGCCCGCCACGCGCGCGCACGAGAAGAGCGGCGTGAACAGCGCCGGCGGCACGTCGGCGAAGTCGAGCACGACCGCCGACCAGAACTCCACGTTGGTGGCGAGCACCCGGTCCGGCCGCCGCGCGGCGAGCTCGGCGAGCGCTGCCTCCTCGAGCGCCTCCGCCACCTCGAGCCGCGGCGCGCCCACCTCGCGCGCCGTGCGGCGCAGCACCCGCGCGCGCGGGTCCTCGGCCCGGTAGACGCGGTGCCCGAAGCCCATCAGGCGCTCGCCGCGGTCGAGCAGCCTGCGCACGTAGCGCTGCGCGTCGCCCTCGCGCTCAACCTCGCCCAGCATCCGCAGCACGCGTGAGGGCGCGCCGCCGTGGAGCGGGCCCGAGAGCGCACCCACCGCGGCCGACAGCGCCGCCGCCGCGTCGGCGCCGGTGGACGCCACGACGCGCGCCGTGAAGGTCGAGGCGTTCATGCCGTGCTCGGCGGCCGAGATCCAGTAGGCGTCGATCGCCTTCACGTGGCGCGGGTCGGCCTCGCCGCGCCAGCGGATCAGGAAGCGCTCGGGGATCGACCGCGCCTTGTCGACCTCGCGCTGCGAGATCGGGCGCCGGCCGACGCCACGGGCGGACTGGGCGACGAAGGAGAGCGCCATCACGGAGACGCGGGCGAGGTCGTCGCGCGCGCGCTCGTCGGTCTCGTCGATCAGCTGCCGGAGCCCCCACTCCGGCGCCAGCATCGCGAGCGCGGCCTGGAGGTCCACGCGGGGGTCGGCGGTGCGCACGGCGAGCGGGTGCGGCTCGGCCGGTGGCAGCCCCGGCTCGTATACGCCGTCCACGAGCAGGCCCCAGACCTTCTCGAACGGCACGCGCCCGACCAGCTCCTCGATGTCGACGCCCCGGTAGCGGAGCGCGCTGCCCTCCTTGTCGGGCTCCGCGATCGAGGTGGTGAAGGCGACTACGCCCTCGAGCCCAGATGGGGCCTCTATCAGCTGGGCCACGGACGGCTCCTTAGCGACGCTGGTCGGGACTCGAAGAGGGTACCGCCGGGCGCACCCATGGCCCGCGGGCGAGCGCCGCTAGGCTCGCCCTCCCATGCCGATCCTGGCCGAGCACGTCGACGCCTACCTCCGCGGGCTGCGTCCCGAGCGAGGGGCGGTGATGGCCGAGATGGAGGCGGTCGCGGCCCGCGACGGCGTGCCGATCGTCCACTGGGAGACCGGACGCCTGCTCGCCTCGCTGTGCCGCGCGCTCGACCCCGTCGTGCTCGAGGTCGGCACCGCGATCGGCTACTCGACGCTCCACATGGCCGAGCAGCTCGAGCGCGGCCGCGTCGTCACGCTCGAGCGCGACCCCTCCCGCGCGGCGCAGGCGCGCGACTTCCTCGAGCGCGCCGGGGTCGGTGGGCGCGTGGAGCTGGTCGAGGGCGACGCGCGCGAGACGATCCCGCGGCTCGACGGGCCGTTCGGGCTGCTCTTCCTCGACGCCGCCAAGACCGAGTACCGCGACTACCTCGAGCTCGCCGAGCCGAAGCTCGAGGAGCGGGCGCTCCTGGCCGTGGACAACCTGCTCATGTCGGGACAGGTGGCGCTCCCCGAGGGCGCCCCGACCTCGTGGGCGCCGGAGTCGCTCGGCGCCGCGCGGGCGCTGAACGCCGACCTGGTGGCGGGCCCGGGGCGCTGGCTCGGCTCCGTGCTGCCGGTGGGCGATGGCCTCGGGCTCGCCGCGCGCCGCTAGCCGAAGGCCCCCACCAGTCGCTCACCCGACAGCGGCGAGCGCGAGCCGGCTAGGAGGTGCCCGTCACCACCTGGTCGATCACCAGCCGGTTGCCGGTCAGCGACGTCCAGGTGAGGACGGCGAACGTCCTGGGCCGGCTGAGCAGCTTCACGGTGAGGTAGGGCGCGCCGGCCACGCGGTCGTCGATCCGGGTGACCCGGACGGTGACGCCGAAGCGGGCGCGCGTGATCCTGAAGCGGCTGCCCGAAAGCATGGCGCGCCGGACCCGGATCACGGCCCGGCCGTCGAAGGGCCGGTCGTCGCGGACGACGTACTGCGACCACGTGAGCCCGCCGGCCGGGAAGTCGACGACGGTCCTGACGAACGTGCCGTGGTTGCCGAGCCGGACGTTCGTGGCCGTCGTCTGGCCTTGCGCGCTCGTCGGCGCAGCCAGAGCCAGCAGCGCAATCAAAGCCGGTGCAGCTCGTTTCATGGCCCTCCTTTCCTGGGCCCGGACGGTGTACCGCTTCCTGCGTGTCGCTGGGCGTCTTGATGGCGAGCTGTTTTAT
>JBLNDU010000068.1:0-10102 GCA_050261935.1 Nocardioidaceae bacterium
CCTCGGCCAGCTTGACGAAGTCCGGGTTCGTGAAGTCCGTGCCGAAGTGGGTGCCGAACTCCTTGTCCTGCTTCCAGACGATCGAGCCGAACTGGCCGTTCTCCCAGATCACGTTCACGAATGCGGTGCCGAGCCGCGTGGCGGTCTCGAGCTCCTGGCAGTTCATGAGAAAGCCACCGTCGCCGTTGACGGTGACGACCTTGCGGTCGGGATGGATGAGCTTGGCCGCCACGGCGGCGGGCACCGCGAAGCCCATGCCGGCGAGCCCGTTGGCGATCAGCACCGTGTTCGGCTCGTAGGCCGGGAACATGCGCCCGATCCAGAGCTTGTGCAGCCCCACGTCCGAGATGAGGATGTCCTCGCGGCCGAGCGCCCGGCGGATATCGTAGAGCGCCCGCGGCGGCATGACCGGGAAGGCGTCGTCGTCCTTCGCCGCCTCGAAGCGGCCCATCACGACGTCGCGCAGCTTCGTGGAGCCGCCGCCGCGCGGGACGTGGCGGCACTCCTCGCCGAGTCGGGCGAGCATGTAGTAGATGTCGCCGACGAGCTCGACCTCGGGCATGAAGAAGGCGTCCGTCTCGGCCGGCACGGAGTCGACGCAGATGATGCGCTTGTCGCGCCGCGGGTTCCAGACCTCGGGCGACTGCTCCACGAGGTCGTAGCCGATCGCGATCACGACGTCGGCGTCGTCGAAGCCGGCCATCCGGTAGTCGCCCGCCTGCAGGCCGACCGAGCCGAGCGCCTTCGGGCTGCCGGCGGGCAGCAGGCCCTTGCCCATGAAGGTCTCGGCCACCGGGATGCCGGTCGCGCGCACGAACTCGCGCAGCGCCGGCGCCGCGCGGCCGCGCACGACGCCGTTGCCGGCCAGCGCGACCGGGTTGGTGGCGGACCCGATCAGGTCGGCCGCCCGGAGCAGCTCGCGCGCCGGCGGCTCGGGCGACACGACCCGCCGGCGCGGCAGCGGCGCGGCGTCGACCTGCGCGGCCATCACGTTCTCCGGCAGCTCGATGTGCGTCGAGCCCGGCTTCTCGCCCTCGGCGACCTTGAACGCCTTGCGCACGACCTCCGGGATGATGTCCGGGTCGGAGAGGCGCGCGTTCCACTTCGTGATCGGCCTGATCACGCGCCACAGGTCGATGTACTGGTGTGACTCCTTGTGGTGGCGCTCGAGGCCGCCCTGCCCCGTCAGCGCGACCAGCGGCGCGCGGTCGAGGTACGCGTCGGCGACCGCCGTGACCAGATTGAGCGCGCCCGGGCCGAGCGTGCCGAGGCAGACCCCTGCCCGCCCCGTAAGCCGCCCGTAGACGTCCGCCATGTAGGCGCCGCCCTGCTCGTGGCGGACGGGGACGAACTCGATCGAGGAGCGCGAGAGCGACTCGTTGAGGTCGAGCGTCTCCTCGCCCGGGATCCCGAAGACGTGCTTGACGCCCTCCGCCTCGAGGCACTCCACGAAGACGTCCGACGCTTTCCGCAGGGCCACCGCCTCCGCAATCTACAGTGAGGCCCCCGCCGGGCCCTTCGGCGGGGCGGACGCGCACCCCCGCCCGGCGCAACCGCTACCTTCGCGTGCGCAGGGGGTTACGACTCCCCGAGGAAGCAGCCGGCAGGCCTCGCCCATGCGCCGACTCCTACTCCTGACAACCGTGCTCGTGCTCGCCGCGTCCAGCGCGGCCGACGCCGCGACGAGCTTCGTCGTGCGGGGCAGGGGCTTCGGCCACGGCGTAGGCATGAGCCAGTACGGCGCCTACGGCTTCGCGCTCCACGGCAGCGACTACCGCAGCATCCTGGCCCACTACTACCGCGGCACCTACCTCGCGCTGGCGCCGTCGCGCCCGGTGCGCGTGCTGCTGCAGCCCGTCGACCCGTACATCCGCGTGAGCGGCGCGACCTGGGCCGGCCGGCAGCGGCTCGATCCGGCGCGCACGTACGTCGCGGTCCCCTCGGGCGACGCGATCGTCGTGCGGCGCTCGGGGCGCGGGCCGCGCGTGGGCCGCTTCGCCGACGGGGTGACTTTCGCGGGGGGAGGCAACCCGGTGCGGCTGCTCGGCCCGGCGCTGAACGGCATCCGAGGCGGGAGCTACAGGGGCGCGATCGAGGTGCGCCGCCAGGGGTCCGGCGTCAGCGCCGTGAACGTGCTCGCGATGGACGCGTACGTCCAGGGCGTCGTGCCCGGCGAGGTGCCGGCCTCGTGGCACCCCGAGGTGCTCAAGGCGCAGGCCGTCGCCGCGCGCTCGTACGCGCTCGCGACGCGCAGGGCGAGCGGGATCTTCGACCAGTACCCCGACACGCGCTCCCAGGTGTACAAGGGCGTCACGGGCGAGGACGCGCGCACGAACGCGGCGGTGGCCGCCACGGCCGGCCAGATCCTGAAGTACGGGCAGGCGTACGTGACGACCTACTACTTCTCGACCTCGGGGGGACACACGGAGAACGTCGAGAACTCGTTCCAGGGGGCGGCGCCCAGGCCCTACCTGGTCGGCGTGCCCGACCCGTACGACTCCATCTCGCCGCGATCCAGCTGGGTCTTCCGGTTCTCGCCCGCCGGGCTCGCCCGCCGGCTCGGCGTTCCGGGCGTCGTGCGCGGCGTGAGCGTGCTGCAGCGCGGCGTGTCGCCTCGCATCGTGTGCGCGCGCGTGCAGGGCCGCGGCGGCACGCGCACGCTCACCGGGCCGCAGATCCGCGCCCGGCTCGGGCTCTACGACAGCTGGGCCTACTTCACGAAGGTCTCCACGTCGCCCGCCCCCGCCGCGCGGGCCAGCTCGCTGCTCGGTCCGGCGCTCCCCGAGCCGCGGCTCGTCGGCAGCTTCGAGCCGGCGCCGCCCGGCAGGTCGCTCGCGCTCGAGCGCCGCAGCGGGCGGCGCTGGACGCGCGTGCGCGCCGTCCGCACCGACCGCCGCGGCGGCTTCGAGGTCCGCGTGCGGCGGGGCGCCCTCTACCGCGTGCGCTCGGGCGACGTGGTCGGGCCCGCCGTGCGGCGGTAGCCGCCCTCGGCGGCGCGAGCGCTCACGGCGGCGTGAAGCGGAACGTCACGACGTCGCCGTCGCGCAGCTCGTAGTCGCGCCCCTCGATCCGAAGCAGGGCGCGCTCGCGCGCGGCGGCGTAGCCACCGGCCTCGACGAGCTCGCGCCACGGCACGACCTCGGCCGCCACGAAGCCGCGCTCCATGTCGGTGTGCACTGCGCCCGCCGCCTGGCGCGCGCGCGTGCCGCGGCGGATCGCGCGGGCGCGGGCCTCCGAGCCGGCCGCGGCGGTGAAGAAGCTGATCAGCTCGAGCAGCGCGAACGACTCGCGGATCACCGTGGCGAGCCCGGACTCGGGCACCTCGAGCTCCGCCCGCATGACGTCGGCCTCGTCGGGGTCGAGCTCGGCGAGCTCCGACTCGAGCCTGGCGCTGACGGCCGCCACGCGCCCGCCCCGGCGCTGCGCGTACTCGCGCAGGGCGGGCGGCGGCTCGAGCGGCTCGCCCTCGGCGACGTTCGCGACATAGAGCACCGGCTTCACGGTGAGCGGCTGGAGCAGCCGCAGGGCGTCGGGCGCGTCGGCCGGTACCGGCAGCGAGCGCAGCGGTCGCCCCTCGCCCAGCGCGGCCACCGCCTCGCGCAGCCAGCGCTCCTCGGCCACGAGCGCCCGGTCGTGCGACTTCGCCTGCCGCGCGACGCGCTCGAGCCGCCGCTCGGCCTGCTCGAGGTCGGCGTAGAGCAGCTCCGTGTCGACCGCCTCCGCGTCGGCGACGGGGTCGACGCGGCCGTCGGGATGCACGACCTGCGCGTCGTTGTGCGCGCGCACGACGTGCACCAGCGCGTCCGTCTCGCGGATGTTGGCGAGAAAGCGGTTGCCGAGCCCCTCGCCGCCGTGCGCCCCGCGCACGAGGCCGGCGATGTCGCGGAACTCGATCGACTCGTGCACGGGAGGCGCGGCGCCGACCGTCACCGCCACGCGCTCGAGCCGCTCGTCCGGCACCGGGACGACCGCGACGTTCGGCTCGACGGTGGTGAAGGGATAGTTGGCCGCGACCGCGCCGGCGCGCGTGAGCGCGTTGAAGAGCGAGGACTTGCCGGCATTCGGCATCCCGACGATGCCGATCCTCATGGCGCGAGCCTCGCCACGGCGGCGCCGAGCGCCGCGCCCGCCAGCACGTCTGAGGGATGGTGCACGCCGAGGTACGGCCGCGTGAGCGCCATGAGCGTCGCCGCCGCGTACAGCGGCACGACCGGCAGCACGGGCGACAGCGCTCCCGCCGCCGCGAACGAGGTCGACGCGTGCGCCGACGGGTAGGACAGCTCGGACCGCGTCCGCACGAGCGGCGGCAGCCCGGCGAGCCGCGGCCGGCGGCGGCGCACGGCAGCCTTGACGAGCTGGTTGACGGCGTAGGCGCTCGGCACCGCGCGCAGCCCGTGCAGCCAGGTCGGGCGGCGGCGCCCGTCGAGCGAGGCGCCGGCCGCGGCCAGCGCGCACCAGCCGAGCCCGTGCTCGCCGATCCGGGTGAGGCGCGTCAGCGCGACCTCGAGCGCGGGCGCGTGCCAGCGCGTCCGCAGCAGCCGCAGCAGCGCGAGGTCGAGCGCGCGCAGCACCCCGCGCCGGCTCAGAAGCCGACCCGGTGCGCCTCCAGGTCGACCCGCACGTAGACGACCTGGGCGAGGTCGAGCGCGACCTCGGAGTCGTGCGTCGTCAGCTCGTGCCAACGCTCCGCGCTCGGGTCGGCGAGCGCCCGCTGCAGCGCCTCGAGCGCGTCCTCCTCGACGCGTGCGGGCAGCACCTGGCCGCCCTTGAAGCCGATGTCGACGCGGCGCACCTCGGCCATCAGTGCCCCTCCGCCGGCTGGACGAGCTCGGTGAGCACGCCGCCGGTCGAGCGCGGGTGCAGGAACGCCACGCGGCTGGCCCTGATGCCTACGCGCGGGCGCTCGTCGATCAGCCGCAGGCCCGCCGCCCGCACCTCGTCGAGCGCCGCCTCGATGTCGTCCGTGGCGTATGCCACGTGGTGAAGGCCGGGGCCGCTGCGCGCCAGGAACTTGCCGACCGGGGTGTCGGGGCCGAGCGGCTGGAGCAGCTCCACGTGCCCCTCGCCGACCTCGAGCAGCGCCGCCTCGACGCCCTGCTCGGCGACGGTCTCGCGGTGCTGGAGCGCCATGCCGAGCCGCTCCCGGTAGAGCTCGATCGACGCGTCGAGGTCCTCGACCGCCACGCCTATGTGGTCGATGCGCCCGAACACGGGCGCGCAGTCTAGAGGGCGGGGCGGGGCCGGCCCGCCGCCGCGCGTCGGGAGCTGCTCATTCCACCGGGGCGAGGCGCGGGTTCGGCCGGTAGCTCCGCCCGGCCTTTGCGACCGGCTTGCCCTCGAGCAGCACGACGTCGGCCGTGAAGTCGTTCGCGCCCCTGATCAGCGAGGAGCCGACCCCGTAGGCGTCGACCGGCGCGCCGAGCGACTCGAAGGCGCGGATCTTGTCGGCGTCGAAGCCGCCCGACACGACGATCCGCACGTGCCCGTGTCCCGCGGCGTCGAGCGCCTGGCGCACGCGCCGGACGAGCCGCTCGTTCACCCCGGTCGGCTTGAAGTCGCCCATCTCGTGCCAGAGCGCGCGGTCGACCATGCGGTCCGAGGTGTCGAGCCGAACGCCCCAGAGCTTCTCCCCGAGCGCGTCGGCCACCTCGAGCGAGGTGCGCACCGAGTCGTTCTCGAAGTCGACCAGCACGACGACGTTCATCTCGCGCCAGAAGCGGTCGGCGAACGCCCGCGCCGCCGCCACCGTGTCCCCCCCGTACGCGGCGATCAGGGCGTGCGGCACCGTGCCGACGCCGCGGCCGCCCCACCAGGAGGCCTGGGCGTCGGTGGACACGCCGATCGCGCCCGCCACATGCGCCGCCCAGCCGTCGCCCGTCTGCACGAGCCAGTGGTCGTGGCGCGCGGGGAAGAACAGGATCGGCTTGCCGTTCGCGGCCTCCACCACCTCGCGCACGTTCCTCATCACGCGCGTGCGGCGCGCCAGGCAGCCGAGGTAGACCGTCTCGAGGTGCGCGAACAGCGAGTAGTCGCCCTCGATCGTCAGCACCGTCTCCCACGGCGCGAGCTCGTCGCCCTCGTGCAGCGCGTGCACCTCGAGCTCGGGCCAGCCGTCGCACCAGCCGCCCTCCGGCGTGAGGCGCCCGGCGCACTGCTTGAGCACGGCGATCGCCTCGTCGATGCCGCCCAGCACGGCGCTCTCCTTCTGAAACACCTGCATGGTCACGCGCGGGTGCTGGCCGCGCTCCTCGAGCAGCTGCTTCGTGAAGTTGAAGTAGGCGTCCGTGTAGTAGCCCTCGCGGATCTTCTCCACCGGGAGCCGAAACACGCTCGGATCGAGGCGCGCGCGGCGCGTGATCTCCGTCGCCATGGGCGAATGTTACGGGCGAGGAGGCGGCCCGACGGCGGTATCGCGCCGGCGACGAAGCGCCGGGCGCGCGGCCGGTCAGCCGGCGGCGGGCTCGACGCGGAGAATCTCGACGAGCGCCGCGCGGCCCACCTCGAGCTGCTCGTCGGTCGGCTCGCGCGTGCCGACGAGGCGCTGGATCTCGAACCCGGGCCGGCGCAGCGCGCGCGCGGTCACGCTGTCGGGATGGCGCTCCGCCCACACGAACGCCTCGACCGCCACGGCCGCGCTGCCGATGCCGACGGCGGCTTCGGCGGCGGGCCCGCGCAGGCCGGCGCGGCGCGCGGCGACGTTGCCGACGGTCGCGGCCGCCAGCATCGGCGCGACCAGGTTCGACCCGCAGCGGTCGTGCTCCTTGTCGGCGGCGGCGGCCTCGCCGTCGTCCTCGTAGGCGGCGATCGCCTTGTGCTCGACGCCGTGGTAGGCGGCCAGCTCGCCCGTGCGGAGCGCCATCATCGCGGGAGCCAGGCTGATCAGCGCGATGGCGGCCTCGCTGCCGATCGTCGCCTGAGGGCGGCGCGCGCCGGCGAGGCGCAGGAGCTGCCCGCCGAGCGCGGCGGCGCCCATGGCGCCGAGCGTGCGCCGGTCCTCCATGGGGAGCTGGGCCTCGGGCAGGGCGCGCTTGACGAGCGGCACAACCGCCACCGCCTCGGCGAGCTTGAGGACGCCGCGCACGCCGGGCACGCGCTCCGCCGCCCTCCCGCCGAGGTCGGGCTTGCGGCCGGACGCCACCCGGAGCTCGCCGGCATCGGTGCGGATCGCCGCAGCCCAGTGCGTCGGCCCGTGGACGAGCAGCCCGTTCCGCAACGCCATGCCGCCGAGTCGCAGCTTGTCCTGTGGCACCGGGGCGGTCAGCGCAGCGTCTCCTCGATCAGCTCGGCGTAGAAGCCCGCCGCGAGGCCGAGATCCTCGACCGGCACCCGCTCGTCGGCGCCGTGGATCAGCGGCGCGGCCTCGAGCCAGTCCATCGCCCGTTGCGGGAAGAAGCCGTAGGCGATGCAGTCCGGGAAGGCGGCGCGGAACCAGCGCGAGTCGGTGAAGCCCGCCAGCATCGTGGGCGCGACCGCCGCCCCGGGATCCTCGCGCTCGACGAAGTCGCGGATGCGCTCCATCAGGGGCGTCTCGATCGGCGAGCGGTTGCCGATCACGGTCTCGTCGAAGCGCACCTCGAAGCCGTCGGCGCCGATCAGCTCACGCACGCGGGCGAGCGCGTGGTCCTCGCCGCGTCCGGGCGGGACGCGGCAGTCCACCTTGAGCTCCGCCCGCGCTGGGATGACGTTGATCTTCTCCGACGCGGCGACCATGGTCGGCGCGACCGTGACGCCCAGCATCGGCTCGAGCAGCACGGCCAGCCGCGGGTCACGCGCCTCGACCGCGCGCAGCGCCTCGCCGAGGTCGTCGGAGTCGAGCCCGAGCGCGGCGAGCAGCGCCGCCGGCTCGGGCGCCGGCTCGGGGATGAGGCGGCACTCGCAGAGCGCCGCGAGCGGTGGCGCCAGCTTGGCCAGCGCGTTGTCGCCGATGCGTGGCTGGGAGGCGTGGCCGGCCCGTCCGCGCGTCGTGAGCGTGAAGCGGAAGACGCCCTTCTCCGCCACGGAAACGGTGTAGACCCGCCGGCCGTCGAACTCGACCACCTCGCCGGCGCCCTCGTTGACGACGATGTCGCAGCGCACCTTGTCGGGATGGCGCTCGCAGAGCCACTTGGCGCCGTAGGTGGCACCGGCCTCCTCGTCGGCCGTCAGCACGAGCATGAGCTGGCCCGCCTCGGGGCGCCAGCCCCGCTCGGCGAGCAGCGTCGCCGCGGCCACCTCGGCAGCCACCTGGCTCTTCATGTCGAGCGCGCCGCGACCCCACACGCAGCCGTCGCGCAGCTCGCCCGACCATGGGTCGACGCTCCAGTCGGCCGGGTCGGCGAGCACCGTGTCGACGTGGCCGAGCAGGCACAGGTCCGGGCCGTCGGAGCGCGCGCGCAGCCGCGCGACCAGGTTCGGCCGGCCCTCGACCGCAGCGAGCAGCTCGCACTCGAAGCCCGCGCGCTCGAGCAGCCAACGCAGGTGCTCCTGCACGGCGGCCTCGTGACCCGGCGGGTTGACCGTCTTGAAGCGGATCAGCTCCCGCAGCAGATCGGTCGTCCGGCGCTCCAGCTCCTCCCGCTCGGGCACGCGTCGAACGGTAGCGCCAGGCGGGGCGCGCTCAGACCGTCAGGCGTTCGAGCTCCCGCCCGGCCGAGAGCAGCCAGCTCTCGTCGGGCAGCTCGTCGGCCACCTTGCGCAGCCACAGCTGCCACGCCTCGCGCCCCGTGTAGAGCAGCCGCTCGAGCGTGCTCCGGTCCTCGAGCTCGATCACGCCGTCCGGCGAGCGCGGCGTGAGCGGCGACCTGACCACGAGCAGCCGCTTCCCATCGGTCACGTAGTCGCCCGCCCGGAAGGAGCACTCGCGGCGGACCGAGGCGGGAACGAACCGGAGGACGAGGAACAACCGCCGGCGCATCCCGATCAGCGTAGCGACCGTCGCCAGCCGTCCCGCCGGCACCCGGCGAGGCTGGCAGAATGCCCGCGTGGAGCGCCTGTTCGAGTTGGACGACGCGCCCGCCGGCAGGACCGCCGTGCCGCGCGGCGCGCAGCCCCTGGCGGCGCGCATGCGACCCGCTTCGCTCGGTGAGTTCGTCGGCCAGGAGCACCTCCTCGAGCGTGGCTCGGCGCTGCGGACGGCTGTCGAGGAGGGCCGGCCGCAGTCGATGATCCTGTACGGGCCACCCGGCACGGGCAAGACAACGCTCGCGCGACTCCTGGCCGTGAACGCCCGCGCCGCCTACGAGGAGGCGTCGGCGGTCGCGGCCGGGCGCCAGGAGGTGCGCGACGTGCTCGAGCGCGCGGCGCACCGCCAGCGCACGAGCGGCGAGCGCACGATCTTCTTCCTCGACGAGATCCACCGCTTCAACAAGGCGCAGCAGGACACGCTCCTGCCGGCGGTCGAGGAGGGGCTCGTGGTGCTGGTCGGCGCCACGACCGAGAACCCGTACTTCGAGGTCAACTCCGCGCTGCTGTCGCGCTGCCGGATCTACGAGCTGCGCCCGCTCGATGACGCGCAGGTGCTTGCGCTGCTGCGCCGCGCGCTCGGCGACGACGAGCGCGGCCTGCCGCACGCGCCCCAGGTGAGCGACGACGCGCTCGAGTTCCTCGCCGCGCGCGCCGGCGGGGACGCCCGCACCGCGCTCGCCGCGCTCGAGCTGGCCTGCGAGACGGTGCACGGCGGCGGCGCGGTCACGCTGCGCCACGCCGAGGATGCGCTGCAGCGGAAGGCGGTGCTGTACGACAAGGGCGGCGACCGTCACTACGACACGATCTCGGCCTGGATCAAGTCGACCCGCGCCTCCGACCCGGACGCCTCGCTGCTGTGGCTGGCGGCGATGCTCGAGGGCGGCGAGGACCCGCGCTTCATCGCCCGGCGCATGATCGTGCTGGCGAGCGAGGACATCGGCAACGCCGACCCGCGCGCCCTGCAGGTGGCGGTCGCGGCCGCGCACGCGGTCGAGCACGTCGGCCTGCCCGAGTGCGCGCTCGGGCTGGCGCAGGCGGCCGTCTACCTCGCGCTCGCGCCCAAGTCGAACGCCGCGCTGCGCGGCCTGAGCCGGGCGCGCGCCTGGATCCGCGACAAGGGCAGCCCCGAGGTGCCGGACCACCTGCGCGACGCCCACTA
>JBLNDU010000069.1:0-4537 GCA_050261935.1 Nocardioidaceae bacterium
CACCGCCCGCTCGCGCGCCTGGACCCGCCGGGCGCGCGCCGGGCGCGCGGCCGCGCCGGGTGCGGCGAGCGCCCGGGCGCGCGCCAGCGCCGTCCCGTGTCGAGCGAGCGCGAAGCGCGCGTCGGGCAGCGCGCGCGTCGGATCGTAGGTCTTGGCCCGCATCCCGGCGAGCACGGCGGTCGAGCGCAGGTGGGCGGCGCGGGACCACCTCAGGACCCGCTCCACGCGCGCCGCGAAGCCGACGGCCTCGACGGCCGGCGCGGTCTCGGGCCGCCGCCCCCCCGGCCCCGCCGTCGCAGCGACGCCGCTCGCAGCGGCGGGCGCGCGGCGCTCGTCATGGTCGGCGTCGTCTCGGTCCAGGTGAGCGACCACCGCTCGTCCGGCGAGCGCCGAGACGACCACGAAGGCGGCGACGAGAGCGGTGACCGCGAGCCAGCGGGGACGGCGCGGTGACGCCCCGCCGGGCGGCTTCGAGGCCGGCTCCATCCGCCGTCACGCTATTGCGGAGCGCGCGTGCCGGGGCGCCGCGGCCGCCGCGGACGCGCTCCCGGCGCGGTGGCGGCGTGCCGACCGGGCTCGGGTCGGCGGCTCGACAGCCGGACGGCCCACTGTGCGGGTCGTGCCACCGGTGACCCTACGCTGTGTCGCTCGAAGGTCGATCGCGAACGAGGAGCCGCAGCGGTTCACAGGCAGACTTCCAGCGGCGGTGCGTCGCACCCTCCTGACCGCGACGCGCCGCGGGAGGCCCGGGGCGGCGGTGCGTCCCACGCTCCTGGCCGCGACGCGCCGCAGGAGGCTCGGCCCGCCCACGCCGCGGACTGGCACGCCGAGCCGGCCCAGCGCGTGCTCGAGCGGCTCGAGGCTGGACCCGAGGGCCTGACCTGGGAGGAGGCGCGGCGCCGGCTCGAGCGGCACGGCCCGAACCGGCTGCCCACGACGTCGGGCCCGTCCGCGCTCGCGCTGCTCCTCGCGCAGGTGAACAACCCGCTGCTCTACGCGCTGCTGCTGTCGGCCGTGGTGGCCATCGCGCTCGGCGAGCTCGACGACGGGCTCGTGGTGCTCGCCGTCGTGGTGCTGAACGCGGCGATCGGCTTCGCGCAGGAGTTCCGCGCCGGCCGCGCGATCGCCGCACTGGCGGAGCTCGTCGCCGAGCCGGCCCGCGTCCGCCGTGACGGCGCCTGGACGGAGGTGGCGGCCGAGCAGGTCGTGCCCGGCGACCTCGTCTCGGTCGGGCAGGGCGACCGCATCGTGGCGGACGTGCGCGTGCTAGGGGGCGAGTCGCTCCGCGCCCAGGAGGCCGCGCTCACCGGCGAGTCGGCGCCCGTCGACAAGCACCCAGACCCCGTGCCGGCCGACGCGCCGCTCGGCGAGCGCCGCAGCGTCCTGCACGCGGGCACGCTGGTGGCGGCCGGCACCGGACACGGCGTCGCCGTGGCCACGGGGGCGGGCACCCAGCTCGGCCGCATCTCGGCGCTCGTAGAGCAGGCCGATCCGCTGAAGACGCCGCTCACGCGCGAGCTCGAGCGGGTCGGCAGGGCGATCACCCTGGCGATCGTGGCGGCCGCCGTCGGGCTGGCGGTCGTGGCCGCGCTGCGCGGCTTCGCGGCCGGCGACGCGGCGCTGTCGGGCATCAGCCTGGCCGTGGCCGCCGTGCCCGAGGGGCTGCCGGCGGTCGTGACGATCGCGCTCGCGGTCGGCGTCCAGCGCATGGCGCGACGGCTCGCGATCATCCGCCACCTGCCGGCCGTCGAGACGCTCGGCAGCACGACCGTCGTCGCCTCCGACAAGACCGGCACGCTGACGCGCAACCGGATGGTCGTGCAGGCCGCCTGGACGCCGGCCGGTGGCGTCGATCTGAGCGGGGCGGAGCCGGCCGGCGCGCCGCGCCCCGAGCTCGAGGAGCTGCTGCGCGCCGGCGTCCTCTGCAACGACGCCGCCGCCTCGGGCGGCGAGGAGGCGCTCGGCGACCCGACGGAGACCGCGCTGCTCGAGGCGGCCGAGCGCAACGGCGTCCGGGCCGCGGCCGAGCGCGCCGCGCACCCGCGCGTCGCCGCGATCCCCTTCGACGCGGAGCGGCGCCTCATGGCGACGCTCCACGAGCGCCCACAGGGTGGAGCCGTCCTGTACGTGAAGGGCGCGCCCGAGGCGCTCCTCGAGCGCTGCCGCGACGTCGATCGGGAGGGCGTCGAGCGCGAGGTCGGGCGGCTCGCCGGGCAGGGGATGCGCGTGCTCCTGTTCGCCGCCCGCGAAGGGGTGGGGCGGGCGGAGCTCGACCCGGCACTCGCCGATCTGCGCTTCCTCGGCCTGCAGGCGATGATCGACCCGGCGCGGCCCGAGGCGCTCGAGGCGGTGGCGGCCTGCCGCCGGGCCGGCGTGCGCGTCGTGATGGTCACGGGCGATCACCCGCTGACGGCGCGGGCGATCGGCGCCGCGCTGGGGCTCGAGGACGGGCCCGCCGTGACCGGCGCGGAGCTCGAGCGCCTCGACGCCGACGCGCTTCGGGGCGTCGCGCGGCGCTCGGCCGTCTACGCCCGCGTGGCTCCGGAGCACAAGCTGCGGCTCGTGCGCGCGCTCCAGGCCGACGGCGCCGTCGTGGCGATGACCGGCGACGGCGTGAACGATGCGCCCGCGCTTCGTCAGGCCGACATCGGGGTAGCGATGGGCGTCACCGGCACGGCGGCCGCCAAGGAGGCCGCCGACATGGTGCTGGCCGACGACAACTTCGCCACCCTGCGGGCGGCCGTAGAGGAGGGGCGGCGCGTGTACGACAACCTCGTCAAGGCGCTCGCCTTCGTGCTGCCCACGAGCGTCGGCCAGGCGCTCATCATCGCGGTCGCCGTGCTCGCCTTCCCGCTGGTGGACGGTGAGCCGCTGCTGCCGGTCCAGCCGGTGCAGATCCTCTGGATCAACCTGATCGTCGCGGTCGCGCTGGCCCTGCCGCTGGCGCTCGAGGCGCCCGAGCCGGATCTCATGGAGCGCCCGCCGCGCAGCCGCGATGCGGGGCTGCTCGACCGCCCGCTGCTCGTGCGCACGCTGCTGGTGGCGGCGACGCTCACCGTGGTGGCGCTCGCCCTGTTCGTCATAGAGCGCGACCGACAGCTCGACGCCGGCGTCGCGCCCGCGCTGGCGCTCGCGCGCGCGCAGACCACCGCCGTGACCGGCGCCGTGCTGCTGCAGGCGCTCTACCTGCTCAGCTGCCGATCGCTGACGCGCTCGAACCGCGAGCTCGGCTGGTGGACCAACCCGGCCGCCTACGCGGGCATCGCAGTGGTGCTGGCGCTGCAGGCGGTCTTCACCTATGCGCCGTTCATGCATGCGATCTTCGACGCCGCGAGCATCGACCTGACCGCGCTCGGGCTCGCCGCCGCCGGGGCTCTGCTCGTGCTGCCCGTCACGGCCGTCGAGGAGCGCTGGCGCGTCCGCCGCGCCCGCGCCGAGCAGCCGCCGCCCCCGGCACCCGCGCAGCGCGCCGACTAGCGCCCGCCGCGGTCCCGGGCGACCCCGTTGAGGGCGTCCGTCACGCCGACCACGTCGCCCTGCCCGTAGAAGTCGACCGCGACGACGGCGGGCAGTCGTCGGCGGATCCGCTGGCACTCGCGCGCGCGGCGCAGCAGCGTGGCGTGGGCGTTCACCTTGCGCGCGTTGCTCGGGAGCGGGGCGGGCGTGGTCTCGACCCAATTGTTGAGCATGAGGACCGGGTTGGCGGCGCGCCCTCGGTTCGGCCTGCAGCTGGCCCTGTCCGCCAGCGCCGCGACGGTCTTCACGTCGAACGGCGTCTCCTGGACGAGCTCGAACTGGGGCCGGAGCCAGCGGATGCCGCCCGTCTCGTTCTCCGCCATCACGAGCACGCGCTCGCCGCTCTCCACCATCTGCCTCGGCGTTGGCAGCCGCCCGTCCCGGAGCGGCGCCTTCCAGACCAGCTCGAGCAGGCCACTCGACCTGAACGCAGCCGCCGTGTCGCGCGGCTCGGTGTCGTCCTCCACGCTGATCACGATCACCTCGAACGGATGCTGGAGCAGGAAGTCGCGGATCGCGCGCAGCGCCGTCTCCGCCCTGGTCGCGCCCACCTCGCAGTAGCCGTGGCAGAGGTAGACCTCGCGCCTGCCCCCACCGCGGTAGCCCATTCGCGCTCGCAGCCGCTCCGCCGTGGCGACGAACTTGGGTCCGAGCTCGTCCTGGATCTTGGCGCGGCTCTTGCTCCCCTGCTGGAGCACCGTGTACACGCCCCGGCGCGTCCTGATGCCGTAGTGCGTGTCGATCAGGAGCCCGCGGATCCCGCCGGCGAGCTGCTCGCGGATGCCCCGCTCCTGACCGGCGAACAGCCAACCCGGCTCGCTCGCCGCCGACATCGAGTTGTGCGTGCTCGGAAACGAGATCCGGTCGAGCGGGCGATCGCAGAGCTCGCGGTGGCCGTTGCAGGCGCGCAGCTCCGTGGGCGGCTCCTCGGGATCGTTGGCGAGCGCGGCGGCGCCCGCGGCGGCCCCGATCGCCAGCAGCGCTACGACCGCCGGGAGCGCGAGCGCGCGGCGCGACGGCC
>JBLNDU010000070.1:0-3174 GCA_050261935.1 Nocardioidaceae bacterium
AGGCCGCAGCGCCGCCCGAGGCCGCAGCGCCGCCCGCGGCGCCGCTGCCCAGCCCGAGCTTGGCGAGGGAGAGCTTCTTGAGCAGCACGAGCGGTGTGATGGGGAAGACGGAGGCCAGCGCCCTCGTGGTCTTCTTCATCTCGGCCTGGAACGTCCGGCAGCGGTCGCACGACCGCAGGTGGCGGCGCACAGGGGGTGAGACCCTCGTGAGGCCCTCGGCGGCGTGGCCGAGCTCGAGTCGCACCTCGTCGCAGGTGAGGAGCCGGGCCTCGGCGGCCTCGGCGAGCGACACGCGCGCGCGCACGAGCAGCGACTTGACGCTCGGCACGGTGGTGTCCATCGCGATCGCGATCTGCTCGTAGGGCAGCGCGTCGATCTCGCGCAGGAGCAGCGCCGTGCGCTGCGTCTCGGGCAGCTCCTGCACGTCGGCCACGACGCGGCGGAACTCCTCGCGCTTGTGGACGGTGTCGGCGGTGGTCGTGCCGCCGTCGCCCTCGAACACGTCCATCGAGTCCTGGCCGGCCGGCTGCGCGCGGCGCAGGTGGTTGAGGCAGCGGTTGCGCGCGATCCGGTACAGCCACGGGCGGACGTTGATCGACCGCTCGTCCGCGCACATCGCGCCGTAGGCCGCCGCGAAGACCTCCTGCAGCACGTCCTCGGCGTCCTCCTGCGAGCCGAGCATGTGCCGGCAGAAGGAGAGCAGGCGCGACTCGTAGCGCTGCACGAGCGCCTCGAACGCGCCCTGGTTGCCGCGCCGGACGAGCGCGACCAGCCGCTCGTCGCCCTGCAGTCGCAGCAGGGGCGAGCGACCTGCGAGCGCGGGCAGCCGGGCGCTGTGTGTGAGAGCGGAGGCCTCCAATATGAACTACCGAGCGGGGATCCCTGCCCTCTGGACACCGTAGCGCAGCCCAAGTTGCGCGGCCACGCGTGGTCGCGGCCTCGCGGCGCGATACTGCCCCGAGCGCCCGGGTAGCCGAACTGGCACAGGCGGGGGCCTTAAAAGCCTCTGTCCCTCAGGGACGTGTGGGTTCGAATCCCACCCCGGGCATTCCGGCCCGCTTCGGCGTCGCCCGGGCGCCGGCTCGCGCCACGAGCAGCGTCACGTCGTCGTCGGGGTCGCCGTCCTCGGCCAGCATGTCGAGCAGCCACGCGCACAGCGCCTCGGCCGTCGGGAGCGGCTCGGCCGCGGCGGTCCGCAGCCGTTCGAGGCCCTCGTCGATCACCTCGCCGCGCCGTTCGACGAGGCCGTCGCTGTAGAGCACCAGCGTCGCGCCCGGCGGGAGCCGCACCTCGACCTCGCGGTAGGGGCCCTCGGCGAAGCCGAGCGGCGGGCCCGTAGGCAGCTCGAGGAACTCGGCGCGGCCGTCCGGCCCCACGACGAGCGGCGGCAGGTGACCAGCGCTCACGCAGCGCATCCGTCCGTCGCGCGCGACCGCGACGTAGGCCAGCGTCGCCATCGCGTCCTCGGCCCGCATGGAGGCGAGGCGGTGGACGCGCATGGCGACGTCCGCAGGGCCGTAGCCGTCGAGCGCGTAGGCCCGCAGCGAGTGGCGGAGCTCGCCCATGAGCGCGGCGGCCGGGATCCCGTGCCCGCTCACGTCCCCGAGCGCGAGCCCGAGCTGCTCGTCCCCGAGGGGGATCGCGTCGAACCAGTCACCGCCGACCTCGGCCCCGGCGGCGGCCGGACGGTAGCGGGCCGAGACCGCCAGCCACTCGGTCTGCGGCAGGTTGTCCTCGCGCGGCAGGAGGCTCCGCTGGAGCGTCTCCGCGATGCGCTGCTCGCGCTCGAAGAGACGGCTGTGGCGGATCGCGAGCGCGGCGCGCTCCGCCGCCAGCTGCAGCATCGCGAGCTCGTCCTCCGAGAACCGACGCGGCGTGCGCGAGCCCACGTGCAGCACGCCCGCGACCTCGTCCTCGATCAAGAGCGGCAGGCCCGCGATCGACTCGATCCGCTCCCTCCGCAGCAGCGGGTTCGCGAGCCGCTCGTACGCTCCCCGCTCGAGCACGGTCAGGCGGCGCTGCGCCGCGATGCGACCGGCGAACCCCTCGCCGACCGCGAGCCTGAAGCTGTCGAGCTGCGCCTCCGGACCGTGCGCCGCCCGCAGCTCGAGCATCTCGCCGCCCTCCTCGATGAGCAGCACCGCCGCGTGCTCGAGCTCGAGCGCGGCGCTGATGCGCTCGAGCAGCTCCGGCAGCAGCTCGTCGAGGGTCAGGTGCATGAGGCCGGCCTCCGCGATCGTGAGCAGCTTCGAGAGCCGCTCCGTCACCGCCCGCTCGGCCTCGGCCTGCGCGAGTCTGCGCTCCGCCTCGCGCTCCTCGGTCACGTCCTGGGTCGTGCCGCTCATGCGCCGCGGGGCGCCGCTTTCGCCCAGCTCCACGCGTCCGCGCGCATGCACGATTCGGACCACGCCATCCGGCCGGACGATGCGGTGGTCATAGTGGAAGGATCCGCCGCTCTGGAGAGCCCGGCGCACCGTCGTCTGTACGAGTTCGCGGTCGTTCGGGTGGACCCGCTCGAGGTAGGCGTGGTATTGGAGTGAGAACGAGTCTTTTTCCAGGCCGTAGATCCGGAACAGCTCGTCCGACCACGTGATGACGTCTCTCTCGATGTCCCAATCCCAGCTGCCCACGTGCGCGATCGCCTGCGCCTCGGCCAGCCGCTCCTCGCGCTCGCGTAGGCGCTCGACGAGCAGCTCGAGCTCGACCTCGTCCTGCGGCGCGTCGCCCTCGCGGGGCGCCTCGTCCCGGCTCACCGCACGAGCGTACCTCCGAAGGGCGCCCGGGCACGAACGGTGGACGGGGCGAAGATCGAACGCCGAGCATCGACGTACGTACGACGCGCTCGCCGAATCCTCAGCGGCGCAGTGAGACCCGCCGACGACCGTCCCGTGGCCCCCCGCGGACCGTCGGGTGACGGCGCACGCAGGCGCCTACTCCGCCTCGTTGCGAGCGCCCTTCTCGCCTGCACGATCGGCCTCACGCTCGAGCTGTCCTCCTCGAGCGGGGCGCCGCCCGCGGCCGCGCCCGGCGGCGGCTTCGAGGGAGCCGGCACGCGCCGGTCGGCGGACCCGATCGGCGGAAGTCAGAGCCAGGCGCCCGAGCTGCCGGTGGCGTCGGAGCAACCCTCGGACCCATCGCCGCAGGAGCCCGCCGGGGGCGTCGCGCCGGCGCCGG
>JBLNDU010000071.1:0-5401 GCA_050261935.1 Nocardioidaceae bacterium
GCGCGTCGGGGGTCACGTCGTATGTCCGGAGGTCTCCGTCCCTCAGCTCCACGACACGCGTGGCCTCGGAGGCGCTGAACTCGTCGAGGCCATCCGCGCTCGACACTACCAAGGCGGTCTCGGTGCCCAGCGCCCGGAGGGCGCGCGCGAGCGTCTCGAGGTAGCGGCCGTCGGAGACGCCGATCACCTGACGCGTCGCGCCGGCCGGGTTGGTGAGCGGGCCGAGGAAGTTGAAGATGGTTCGCACGGCGAGCTCCTTGCGGACCGGCACCACGTGTCGCATCGCCGTGTGGTGGAGCGGCGCGAACATGAAGCCGAAGCCCACCTCCTCGATGCACTCCGCCACCGCGCCCGGCCCCAGGTCGATGCGGGCGCCGAGCGCCTCGAGCACGTCGGCCGAGCCGCACTGGCTGGTGGCCGAGCGGTTGCCGTGCTTGGCCAGCCGGCAGCCGGCGCCGGCTGCCACCAGGGCCGCCGTCGTCGACACGTTGAAGGTCGGCCGCCCGCCGCCGGTGCCGGCGGTGTCCACGAGCGGCGCGGCGTCCACCTCGACCCTGAGCGCCAGCTCGCGCATCGTGCGCGCCAGCCCGGCGATCTCGTCCACCGTCTCGCCCTTCGTGCGCAGGCCCACGAGGAAGGCGGCCGTCTGCGCCTCGGAGGCCTCGCCCGCCATCACCTCGCGCAGCACGGCGGCCGCCTCGTCGCTCGTGAGGTCGGCGCCCGACGCGACGCGGTCGATCCCCTGCGTGAGGACCGGGTTAGGCATCGAGGAAGTTGGCGAGCAGCCGCTTGCCGGCGTCGGTCAGGATCGACTCGGGGTGGAACTGAACGCCCTCCGCGGGCAGCTCGCGGTGGCGGATCCCCATCACCGTGCCGCCGTACCAGGCCGAGCGCTCGAGGGAGGGAGGCAGGTCGGGATGCACGACGAGCGAGTGGTAGCGGCCGGCCACGAGCGGGCTTTCGAGCCCGGCGAAGATCGTCCTGCCGTCGTGCTCGACCGCGGCGACCTTGCCGTGCACGGGCTCGCCGCGCACGACGCGGCCGCCGAACGCCGCCGCCAGCGCCTGGTGGCCGAGGCAGACGCCGAGCACGGGCCGACCGGCCTCGGCGAAGGCCCGGATCGCGGCGACGGACACCCCGGCCTCGCTCGGAGTGCAGGGGCCGGGCGAGACGATGAGCGGCGCGCCGTCGGCGCGCGCCAGCAGCTCCTCGGCCGTGGCCGCGTCGTTGCGCACGACCTCGGGCCGGGCGCCTAGCTCGCCGAGGTACTGCACGAGGTTGTAGGTGAAGGAGTCGTAGTTGTCGACGAGCAGCACGCGCTCCCTCATGGCCAGTCACCCTGCGCGCAGGCGAGCCGCACGGCGTCGAGCACCGCGCCCGCCTTGGCCTCGGTCTCGCGCGACTCGGCCTGTGGGTCCGAGTCGGCGACGATCCCGGCGCCGGCCTGCACGTGCACGCGGCCGTCCTTGACGAGCGCCGAGCGGATGTAGATGCAGGCGTCGAGGTCGCCGGTGTAGGACAGGTATCCGACGGCGCCGCCGTATGGCCCCCGCTTGACCGGCTCCAGCTCGTCGACGATCTGCATCGCCCGGATCTTCGGGGCGCCCGAGAGCGTGCCGGCGGGAAGCGACGCGCGCAGCGCGTCCATCGGCGTGACGCCGGCGCGCAGCGTGCCCGACACCGAGGACACGATGTGCATCACGTGCGAGTAGGTCTCGACCTCCATCAGCTCGTCGACGCTCACGCTGCCGTACTCGCAGACGCGGCCGAGGTCGTTGCGGCCCAGGTCGACCAGCATCACGTGCTCGGCGCGCTCCTTCTCGTCGGCCAGCAGCGCCCGGCCGCGCTCGAGGTCCTCGGCCGCCGTCGCGGCGCGCGGGCGCGTGCCCGCGATCGGCCGCTGCTTGGCCGTGCGGCCGCTGACGGTGAGGAGCGGCTCGGGCGAGGCACCGGCGATCTGGAAGTCGCCAAAGTCGAGGAAGTACATGTACGGGCTCGGGTTGACGGTGCGCAGCCCACGGTAGATCGAGAACGCCTCGACCGGCGCCTCGGCGGTCCAGCGCTGGCTCGGCACGACCTGGTAGACGTCGCCGGCGCGGATGTACTCCTTCGCGCGCTCGACCGCCTCGGCGTACCCCTCGGCACCCATGTTCGAGGTGAACTCCGGCGGCGCCCGGAGGCCCGCGCGCGCCGGCGGCACGGGGCCGGCCAGCCGCTCGCGCACCTCGGCGATGGCGGCCGCGGCGTCGGCGTAGGCGCGCTCGACGTCGCCCTCGGCCAGCACGCCGGCGAGCACCGTGACCTCGTGGCGCAGGTGGTCGAAGGCGAGCAGCACGTCGGTGACCATGAGCGCCATGTCCGGGACGCCCACCTCGTCCGGGCCGGGCGGCCCCACCGACGGCTCCGCCGCCCGCACCAGGTCGTAGCCGAACAGGCCGACGGCGCCGCCGGCGAAGGGAGGCAGCCCCTCGAGCGGCGCGATCCGGTAGCGGCCGAGCAGCTCGGCGACGGCGGCGTAGGGGTCGGGGTGATCGCCGGCCTCCAGCCGGATCACGGCGCGCGGGCGGAAGCCGAGGAACGACCAGCGCCCGACCCGCTGACCCTGCTCCGCCGACTCGAGCAGGAAGGAGGGGCCCTCGCCGCGCAGCTTTAGGTAGGCCGACACGGGCGTCTCCGTATCGGCCACGAAGGTGTGCCTGAGCGGCACGAGCGTGTACTCGCGCGCGAGCGCGCGCACCTCCTCGAGGCTCGGCGCGAGCGGGAGCGCGGCGGCGTCAGCGGCGACGGCCATTCAGCTCCTCGAGCGCCTCGTCGAGCGAGAGCTCGCGCGCGGCGAGCAGCACGCTGAGGTGGTAGAGCACGTCGGCCGCCTCCTCCACGACGCGCCGGTCCGACTCGCCGCTGGCCGCGCGCGCGGCCTCGTCGGCCTCCTCGCGCAGCTTGTCACCGATCCGCGGCGGGTCGGCGAGGAGCTCCGCCGTGTAGCTGCCAGCCGGCGCCGCCGCGCGGCGCTCCTCGATCGTGCGGCCGAGCGCCGGCAGCGCCTCGTGCGGCGCCGCGCGCAGGTCGCCCGCGTGGAAGCAGCTGCGCTCCCCCGTGTGGCAGGCGGGCCCGGCCGGCTCGACCAGGGCGAGCAGCGCGTCGGCGTCGCAGTCCCAGCGCAGCGCCCTGACGCGCTGCACGTTGCCGGACGTGGCGCCCTTGTGCCACAGCTCGCGGCGCGAGCGGCTCCAGAGCCACAGCTCGCCGCTCCGGCGCGTGCGCCGCAGCGACTCCTCGTTCACGTAGGCGAGCGTCAGCACCTCGCCCGTGCGCCAATCCTGGATCACGCAGGGCGCGAGGCCGTCCTCGCCGAACCGGATCTCCGCTGAGCTCACGCGCTGATTGTGCCTACTCGATGCCGAGCCGATCGAGGAGCGCCTCGTCGCGGCGCCACCCCCTGCGGACGCGGACGCTCAGGTCGAGGTGCACGCGGGAGCCGCTCGTGCGCTCGATCGCGCGCCGCGCCGCCGTGCCGATCGCCTTCACCATCCGGCCGCCCGCGCCGATCAGGATCCCCTTCTGCGACTCCGTCTCGGTCCAGACCCGGGCGCGCACGACGAGCAGGCCGTCGCCGCGCCGCTCGAGCTCCTCGACCTCGACCTCGACCGAGTGGGGCACCTCCTCGCGCGTGCGCGCCAGCACCTGCTCGCGAACCAGCTCCGCGAGCTCCACGCGCTCCGGCAGATCGCTCCTCGCCTCGGGCGGGTACAGGTATGGGCCCTCGGGCAGCAGCTCGACGAGCTGCTCGACGAGCGCGCCGACGCCGGCGCCCGTCCGGGCGCTGACCGGAAGCAGCTCGCCCTGCATGCCGAGCTCGGCGGCGGCCGCCAGCGCCGTGACCGTTCGCGGCCGGTCGAGCAGGTCGACCTTGTTCAGGGCCGTGACGACCGGCAGCCCGGCGCCCCGCAGCGCGCGAGCGATGAAGCGGTCGCCGGGCCCGATCCGCTGCTCGCCGTTCAGCACGAGCAGCGCGGCATCGGCGTCGGAGAGCGCCGCCTCCACGCGCCGCTGCATCCGCTCCGTGAGCGGGTCGCGCGGGCGCTGCACGCCCGGCAGGTCGACCAGCACGAGCTGCCAGCCCTCGCCGGTCGCGATCCCGCGCACCTCCCGCCGCGTCGTCTGCGGCCGGTCGGAAACGATCGCCACCTTGCCGCCGACGATCGCGTTGACGAGCGTCGACTTGCCGGCGTTGGGGCGGCCGGCGACGGCGACGAAGCCGGCGCGGCTCATAGCGAGGCGAGCACCTCGCGCTGGAGCGCAAGCATCTCGCCCTCGTCGGTCTCGTGGTCGAGGCCGCAGAGGTGGAGCACGCCGTGCACCACCGCCTCGGCGACGTCGGAGGCGCGCTCGGGGCAGACGACGACGTCGCCCAGCTCGCGCGGCCCGTCGGCCCGGCCGCCGGCGTCGATCGGGAACGAGAGCACGTCCGTCGGCCTGTCGACGCCGCGGTGGGCGGCGTTGAGGCGCCGGATCGCGGCCGGCGACACGAGCGCGACCGCGAGGTGGCCGTCCTCGACGCCGGCCGCCCGGAGCGCCGCGAGCGCGGGCCGCCGCAGCGCCTCGGGCGCGTCGATGAGCTCGAGCTCGATCAGCTCCCCTGCCGGCCGGCGCTGCGCAGCTCGGGCGCCTGGAGGCCCCTCTGCGCGTACTCGCTGTAGGCGGCCACGATCCTCTGGACGAGCTTGTGGCGCACCACGTCCTCGCCGCCGAAGCGGACGAACTCGATGCCGTCGACGCCGCTCAGGATGTCGCCGATCACGACGAGGCCGGAGCGCCCTTCGTCCGGCAGGTCGATCTGCGTGACGTCGCCCGTGACCACCATCCTCGACCCGAAGCCGAGCCGCGTGAGGAACATCTTCATCTGCTCGGGGCTCGTGTTCTGGGCCTCGTCGAGGATGATGAAGGAGTCGTTGAGGGTGTTGTGCGTGACGAGGAAGTCGTCGGTCACGTACAGGGAGTCGGCCGCCGCGACCTGGATGCAGACGGTCTCGGCCTCGCCGGCCGGCTCGATCGCATCGACGAAGCGCATCGGGCGGCCGCCCCCGTCCGAGCGGTAGAGCTCAAGCTTGCGAGCGAGCCGGAAGGGCTCCAACCCGCGGGGCAGCCGAATCTCGAGCAGGAACGCGTCTGAGCGGTGGTGCACGGAGCGGCCGCGAGCGCGGCCGGGCGGCCGCCCGGCCGCGGCTCGCCTGCGCCGATACGCGACGCCGCCGAGTGAGCGGACGAGGAAGACCACGTCGTCGGCGAGCTGCCGTGAGCAGGTCGAGAACTGGATGCGGCAGGTACGGCCCCGTTGCCTCACGGGGCCGCCGTCGCTGTCCAGCAGCCCCTGGAGGACGCCGAGGCGAGCCTGGGAGGC
>JBLNDU010000072.1:0-5205 GCA_050261935.1 Nocardioidaceae bacterium
GGCGGCGGCCCGGGCCCCGGGTTCCACGCCCGCCGGTGACCACAGCCGCCTCCCCAGGTACGGCAGCACCTGGCCGCGCAGCTCGAGGGCGAGGTCGCGGACCAGACGCCGCATCAGTCGCCCTCGAGGCTGGCGGGGCGGCGCTCGAGCTCGACCTCGACCGTCTCGCGCCGGTCGCCGCCGCGCAGGACCTCGAGCCGCACCGTATCGCCCGCCTCGTGCGCGCCGACCACGTCGGCGAGGTCGTCGCGGCGCGTGAGCCTGCGGCCGTCGACGGCGACGATCACATCGCCGCCGGTCGGGATGCCGGACTGGCCCTGGAACTGGATCTCGTCCGTGCCCGCCCTGAGGCCGGCCTTCCGCGCCGGGCTCCCGTCCTGCACCTCGACCACGAGGGCGCCCTCGCGAGCGTCGACGCCCAGCCGCTCGGCGAGCTGCGGGTAGAGCGACTGGGTGAGCACGCCGAGGTAGGCGTAGTCGACCCGGCCCTTGGCTCGCAGCTCCCGCAGCGAGCGCCGCACCGTCGCGACCGGGATGGCGAAGCCCACGCCCTCGCCACCTCCCGACTCCGACTTGATCTGGGCGTTGATGCCGAGCACCTGGCCGCGTGCGTTCAGCAGCGGCCCACCCGAGTTCCCGGGGTTGATCGCGGCGTCGGTCTGGATCGCGTTGCCGATCCCGAAGGTCGTGAGCGACTCGATGTTGCGGTCGAGCGCCGAGACCACCCCGACCGTGAGCGACTGGCGCTCGCCGAACGGGCTGCCGATCGCGGCCACGGGCTCTCCGACGCGGACGCGGCCGCCGCTCGCGAGCCTGAGCGGGGTGAGCGAGAGCCCGGCCGGGTCGACCTCGAGCAGCGCCACGTCGGCGTTCGGGTCGTCGCCGACGATGCGCGCCGGCACGCGGTCGCCGTCGCCGAACTCGACGAACACGCGCCGGGCGCGGCGAGTGTTCGGCGGCCGCCCGCTCGTGACGACGTGGGCGTTCGTCGCGATGTGGCCCTGCCCGTCGAGCACGAAGCCGGATCCCTGGCCGCCCTCGCCGCCGTCCTTGCCCGCGAGCGCGCCGCCCTCGAAGATCGCCACGACCGTCACGACGCCCGGCGCCAGGCGATCGTAGATCTGCTCCGGGTGGAAGCCGCCCGCCCTGCCGAGGCCCTCGACGACCTCCACGCGGGTCGTCGCCACCCGGCGGATCGATGCCTCGTGATCGTCGTCGCCGCTCGTCGCGCTGCAGCCGGCCGGCGCGACGGCCGCCAGCGCCAGCGCGACGGCGAGGCGCGCCCGCCCGGCCGTCATGCGAGCGCCCCGCGATCGCGTCCGGCGCCATCGGCCTCGCGCCCCGCGAGCGCCGGCAGCTCGAGCGTGAAGCGCGTGTCGCCCGGCTCGGAGCGGAGCCTGAGCCGCCCATCCATCCGCTCCGCCAGCTCCTGAGCGATCGCCAGGCCGAGCCCGGCGCCGCGGACGGCGTCCCCCGTGTAGAAGCGCTCGAAGACGTGCGCCGCGGCGCCGCCGCCGATGCCGGGACCGCTGTCGGCGACCGTCACGGCGGCCGTGCCGTCGCTGCGGCCGGCGCTCACGCTGACCGGCGTGCCCTCGGGGGTGTGGTGCAGCGCGTTGTCGAGCAGGATGCGCATGATCTGCACGACGCGCTCGCGGTCGCAGCGCGCCTCGACGCCGGCGTCGGGCAGCCTCACCTCGAGCTTGGTGCCGTGCTCGCTGAGGGCCGGGCCGAACTCGCCCACGACCCGGCGCGCGAGCTCCGACAGGTCGACGGGCTCGCAGGCGAGCTGGAGCGAGCCGGCGTCGATGCGCGAGAGGTCGAGCAGGTCCACGGACAGCTTCTGGAGCCGCTCGACCTGCTCGCCCATCGTCTCGAGGAACTCGCGCCGCGTCTCCTCGTCGAGCTCCTCGTCCTGCAGGAGTTCCACGAAGCCCGCCAGCGAGAAGATCGGCGTGCGCAGCTCGTGCGACGCCGTGGCGATGAACTCCTTGCGCGCCAGCTCCACGCGGCGCAGCTGCTCCTGCATGTCGTTGAAGGCGCGAGTGAGCTGGCCGAGCTCGTCCTCGGAGTCCACAGGCAGAGGCTCGATGAAGCGGCCGCGCGCCACCGCCTCAGCCCCGCGCTCGAGGCGACGGACGCGGCGCGAGAGCGCCTGCGCCACTAGCCAGCCGCCGCAGAGCGCTATGACGAGCGCCGCCGCGGTGGCGACGAGCACGCGGTCGCGGATGAACGAGACGGTCTCCTCGACGTCGGCGAAGTCGCGCGAGTAGAGCGCGACCCAGTCGGCCTGCCCGGCGAGCCGGAGCGGCTGGGCGAGCTGCCCGAGCTCCTCGCCGCCGAGCGAGCCGAGCGCCGTCTCGGCCTGGCCGCGCTCGAGGGCGCGCCGCGCGAGCGCGTCGTTCTCCGGCACCCGGCGCTCCTCGCGCGAGTCCGTGATGACGAAGAAGCGCACCGGCCGCGCCCTGCGGCCCGAGCGCCCGAGCGACTGCTGGACCCCGAGCAGCGTCACCCGTGCGCCGGCCGCGTCGGCGACCGACCGGACGCGCCGGTCGAGCTCGCGCGCCGTGACGGTCCGGCTGCCCATCAGCCCCTCGAGCGACGGGCGCGCCGCCGCGGCGACCGAGCGCAGCTCGTCGAGCTTTCGGCGCTCGAGGTTCGTCTGCAGCTCGGGGACGACGTAGAACCACATCACGGCGAAGGCGGCCGCGGTGATCCCGGCGAACAGGAGGGCTAGCTTGTCGCGCAGCGACCGGAGGCGCGGCCCGCGGGTCATCCGTCGCGGCAGCAGTATCCGACGCCCCGCACGGTGAGGATGAGCTCCGGCGTCCGCGCGTCGTGCTCGAGCTTTTCGCGCAGGTGGCGGACGTGCACGTCGATCGTGCGCGGGTCGCGGTAGGCGGAGTCGCCCCAGACGCGCTCGAGCAGCATCCCGCGGCTGAAGACGCGGCCCGGGCTGCGCGCGAGCGCGGCGAGCAGTTCGAACTCCACGTAGGTCAGCCGCACGGGCTCGCCGTGTGCCTCGACGTGCCGCTTCTCGAAGTCGATCCGCAGCTCGCCGAGCTCGAGCGGCTCGGGCGCGGCCTCGTCCGCGCGGTTCAGCGCCGCGCGGCGCAGCACCGCCTTGACGCGGCTGCGGAACTCGCGGATCGAGAACGGCTTGGTGATGTAGTCGTCGGCGCCGAGCTCGAGCCCCAGCACCTTGTCGAACTCCTCGGCCTTGGCGGTCAGCATGATGATCGGCACCGCGCTCCTCGCCCGGATCTGGCGGCAGACGTCGAAGCCGTCCACGCGCGGAAGCATCAGGTCGAGCACGACGAGGTCGAACGAGTCGTCGCGCAGCCGCTCGAGCGCCTCGCGTCCGTCGAGCGCGGACACGACCTCGTAGCCCTCCTTGCGCAGCGGGTAGGTGAGGAGCGTCTGGACCGACTGCTCGTCGTCGACGAGCAGGATCCGCGGTGCCGAGCCTGTCACCTGGCCAGATTGTAGGTTCCGCCTCATGGTGGGTTCGGCGTGATCGAGCCGCGCGTCTACCGCGCCGCGTTCGTGCCCGCCGCGCTCGTCTTCCTCCTGGCGATGTTCCTGCTCGAGCGGCGCCCGCCGGCGCTGCCCCAGGGGCTGCCGGCCGACGTGCTGTTCGACGGCGACCAGGCGGCGGCCGAGGCGGCTCGGATCACGCGGGAGCGCCCGGATCGCGGGCCGGGCTCGCGCGGCGACGCCGCCGTGGCAGGGCTCGTCGCCTCGACGTTCGCGCGGCGCGGCTTCCCCGTCGAGCGCGACGCCTTCGAATACCACGGACGCGAGCTGGTGAACGTGGTCGCGCGCCGCGCCGGCGGCTCGCGTCGTCTGCTCGCGGTCGTGGCCGCCCGCGACGCGGGCGCTGCCCCCGACGCGGGCGGCAGCGCCGCCGACACGGCTGCGCTGCTCGAGCTCGCCCGGGTGCTCGCGGGGCGGCCTACGCGGAGGACCCTCGTGCTCGCCTCCCTGGACGGCTCGACGCTCGGGGAGGTCGGCACGGAGCGGTTCGTGCGCTCGCTCGGCGATCCCGACGAGGTGGACGCGGTGCTGGTGCTCTCGAACCTGGGCGCCACCCGCCGCCGCGGCTCGCTCCTCGTGCCGTGGTCGGGCGATGCGCGGCGGGTGGGGATCGGCCTCGAGCGCACCGCCGCCGACTCGATCCGGCTCGAGAGCGAGGAGCCGGTCGGCGGCACGGGCACGACGGGTCAGCTGATCCGCATGGCGCTCCCGCTCGGCATCGGCGCGCAGGGTGTGCTGCTCGAGCGGGGCTTCGAGTCCGTGCGGATCTCGGGCAGCGGCGAGCTGCCGGCCGGCGACCCTCGGCGGGTCGACTCCGACCGGCTCGGCGACCTCGGGCGTGCCGCGCTCCGGACCGTCACCGCGCTCGACCGCGGCGGCCGCCCGGCGCACGGCCCGCGCACCTACGTCACGGCGGTCAGCCAGGTGCTGCCCGGCTGGGTCCTCACGCTGCTCGGCGGGGCGCTCCTGCTGCCGGCGCTCCTGGCCGCCGTCGACGCGTTCGCGCGCGCGCGTCGGCGCCATGAGCCGGTCGCGCGCTGGGGGCGCTGGATCGCCGCCTGGCTGGCGGCGCCGCTGGGCGCGCTCGTGGTCTTCGAGCTGCTCGCCCTGGTTGGCGCCACGCCGGATCCGCCGCCGGCGGCGCCCGCGCCGGGCGACCTCCCGCTGGGCGCTGCGGGCACGGCCGTGATGGTCGCCTCGCTGGCCGGCGGAGCGCTCGCCTGGTGGCTCGCGCGGAGGCTCGCCATGCGTCCGGAGTCGGAGCTCGCGGACCCCTCCGCCAAGGGCGCCGGCTGCGCGCTCGCCCTGGCGCTCGTGGCGACGGTGCTGGCGGTCTGGCTGGTCAACCCGTTCGCGGCCCTCCTGCTGATCCCGTCCGCGCACCTGTGGACGCTCGCCGTCCTGCTCGACTCGCCGCGACGGCGCCTGCGCGGCCTGCTGGTCGCGCTCGGTGCGCTGCCGCCGCTGCTCGCGCTCACCTACTACCTGATCGTGCTGCGGCTCGATCCTGTGTCCGGCGCCTGGTATCTGCTCCTGCTCGTGACGGGCGGCGCGGTCGCGCTCCCGGCCGCCCGGCTCGGCTGCATCTGGCTCGCGCTGCTCGCGGCCGCCCCCGCGGCCGCCGCGGCCGCGCCCGCGGCGGCGCCCCCCCCCGGCGACGACGGCCCC
>JBLNDU010000073.1:0-7859 GCA_050261935.1 Nocardioidaceae bacterium
TCCTTGGGTCCGCGACCTCGCAGATCTCCTACACGGCCTCGAAGGGCGGCGTGCTCGCCCTCTCGCGCGAGCTGGGCGTCGAGTTCGCCCGCCGCGGGGTGCGCGTCAACGCGCTCTGCCCCGGACCCGTCAACACGCCGCTGCTGCGTGAGCTGTTCGCGAAGGACCCCGAGCAGGCGGCGCGCCGGCTCGTGCACCTGCCGATGGGGCGCTTTGCCGAGGCGCGCGAGATCGCGCAGGCGGCCCTGTTCCTGGCGAGCGACGAGTCCTCGTACGTGACGGCCACGGCGTTCCTCGTCGACGGCGGGGTCTCGAACGCCTACCTGACGCCCGAGTAGGCGCCCGACGGGCGCGCGGCGGCGTCGAGGAAGCGGAGCGCGATGCCTCGCCCGACGCGGTTCCAGTCGTCGATGCGGCGCTCGGCCTCGGCCCGGACTGCCTCCACGTCGAGCCCGATCCGAACCGCGTCCGGATCGCTCTCGTAGCCGTCGAGCCAGCGGCGGAGGTCGGCGGAGGTCACCTCGGCGTGGAACTGGATGCCCCATGCGCGCGCCCCGACGCGGAAGGCCTGCAGGCAGACGGAGCTGTGCGCCAGCGCCACGCCGCGCGGCGGCAGCGGCGCCTCGTACGAGTGCCAGCCGAACGCCTCGAAGCGCGCCGGGAGCGGGCCGATCAGCGGGTCGCCGCGGGCCGCGGGCGTGAGGCGCACCTCGTGCCAGCCGATCTCCGGGCTGCGCGCCGGCCTCGGGCGCGCGCCGGCCGCCTCCGCTACGAGCTGGGCGCCGAGACAGACGCCGAGCAGCGGCAGCTCGCTCCTCAGCAGCCCGCGCAGCAGGCGCTTCTCGGGCCCGAGCCAGGCGTGCCGGTCCGCGTGGTCGACGTGCATGGCGCCGCCGAGCACCATGGCGGCGCCGACTCCGGTCAGCGCCGGGGGAGGGGCCTCGGGCGGCAGCCACTCCACGAGCTCGTCGCCGCGCGCCTTCACCGCCTCCGCGAAGACGCCGGGACCGGCGTCGCGCTGGTGGACGATCGCCATGCGCACCGGTGCCAGTATCGCGCGGGCTCCCCTCGCGGCTGCGGCGGCACTGCGGCCCGCGGCTACGCCGGCCGCGGGTGGGCGGCTACGCGGGCGCCGCGGGCTCCGGCGCCGCCGCCGCCGACGGCTCGCGCCGCAGGTCGAGCAGCTCGAAGTACATCGTCGCCGCGGCGAGCGCCGCGAGCGGCGCCACGAGCACGCGCACCACGAGGTCGGCGATCGCGAAGGCCCCGAACGAGTCGCTCACGGCGATCGCGATCGCCTGGATGATCCCGCTCAGGATGAGCTGCAGCAGGAACAGCACGACGATCACCCCGAACACCTGCCAGCCGTTGCCGCGCACGAGCGCGCGGCTGCGCCCGAAGGAGGGCAGGATCCCCGGCCGCTCCACCACGACGACCGGCGCCACGAGCGCCCACCACGTGAGCAGGATGAGCCCGGGCACGATGAGCAGCACCAGCCCGATCCCGATGCCGATGCCCGCCAGGATTCCCACCACGAGCAGCGGCAGCAGGACCGGCGACACGGACGCGAACAGGCTTCCGAGCGTGTAGTCGCGGCGCCCATCGAGGATGTCGCGGGTCGCCTCGACGACCATTCCCTGAAACCACACCGTGCCGATCGCGCCGATGAGGGCGGCGGCCAGCGCCGCGAACGGGCTGTCGGTCGTGTAGACCAGCCCGTTGAGGAGGGCGATCGGGACGAACACGACGAGCGCGGCGGGTATCAGCAGCCCCGCCTGGTCGCGGTAGGTCGCGAAGATCCGTTCGAAGACGCCGGCGACGTCGAGCTTTCTTCTCATGGGCGACGACCCTAGACCAAGCCGGGGCGGCTCACGGAGCCCTCGTGTGGCGCGGCGGATGCGGCGAGCGAGAATGGAGTTATGGCGGAGTCCCAGCGCGGCAACCTGCTGATAGCCGCTCCGTCGCTGTTCGACTGGTTCCGGCGCACCGTGGTGCTCGTCATCGAGCACAACGAGGAGGGCGCGCTCGGGGTCGTGCTCAACCGGCCGACGAGCGCACGCGTGGCCGACGCGGTACCGGCGCTCGCGGCGCTGGCCGCGGACGACGAGCTCGTTCGAGTCGGCGGACCGGTCGCCGCCGAGACCGTGCTCGCGGTGGGCGACTTCGATGACCCCTCCGACGCCGCGGCCACGCCGGTGGTCGGCACGCTCGGGGTGCTTGATCCGGAGCGCGCGCCGGAGGGCCTTCGCCGGCTGCGCGTCTACGCGGGTCACGCCGGCTGGGGGCCGGGGCAGCTCGAGGGCGAGCTGGAGCAGGGCGCGTGGATCGTCGAGCCGGCGGCGCCGGAGGACCCGTTCCGCGACGACGACCTGTGGTCGGTTGCGCTGCGGCGCAAGGGCGGCCGCTTCAGGCTGATCGCGACGATGCCGGCCGACCCGTCGCTGAACTGAGGCGGGGGCGGCGAGCGGCGGACGCTACCGTTCTCGGCAGTGGCGCGCTGGGACGACGACGACTGGGTCGGCGAGCCGCCGGAGGGGCGCTACACGAGCGACCGCGCGCGGCCCGAGTTCTGGCGCGACTGGCGCGCCAGCGCCGCGGGCGCCGGCATCGCGATCCTGCTGCTCGTGCTGCTGCTCGTGCTGTTGCTGTAGGCGCGCGGCGCGACCCGCCGCGCCGCCCCCTCAGCGGCGCATGCGCTCCGCCTCGCGGCGGACGTCCTCCTCGGTGATGGGCCTGCGCGCGTAGACGTCCCACGCGTTCGCCGCCAGGCCCACGCCCCAGCCGAGCATCGGGAAGATCGGCCAGAACAGCGCGTCGGGGGTGGCGATCGCCCAGATGACCACGAACAGCGCGTTCACGAGCACGTACATGAACAGGTGCGTCCTGAAGTCGCGCTTCTTCTTCAGCCGCTCGAGCGCCTGCTGGCGGAGCGCGTCGTCGGGCGAAGGTGGCGAGCTCGACTCCACGACTCGGCAGGCTAGCGGCGCTCGGCCGGCCGGCGCGTGCGACCCGCCGATGATCACGGGCCGGGCCCGTGGGCCCCGGCGACGGCCGTTGCCGGCGCGGCGCCGCGACCACCAGGGAGCGGACGGGACGCGAGAGCTCGTGAAGCCTCATGCCGGCCTCCTTCCTGTGCGCATGCTCGCTACACCCTGGGCATCAGCGCACCACCCCGACGCGCCGGCGACGGCGCGAGACCGCCGTCGCCCCGGCGCCGGCGACCAAGAGCACGGCCGCCGCGCCGCCTGCGCCGACGGCGGCGGAGCCCAGGTCGAAGCCCTCGTCGATCGTTCGCGTCACGGTCGGGGCGGGCGCTTCGGGCGGGTACTCGATCGTGCGCGGCGCTCCGGGGACCGGGGTGCCCTGGACCTGCTCGGCGGGGCGGGCGTGGGCGAGGGGCGCGGCGATCGCGCTCGCGGCCAGCGCACCGGCGACCGCGCGGGTGAGACGCTGATGGCGGGTGGACATTCGATTACCTCCTACTAGACGGGATGGACGGACCCGGCCAGTGTCCGACGAGGCGGTCGAGAATCGGTCGAGCGGCGGTCGATCCCCCGCCCAAAGCCGAGTAGGGTCGCCTCAGCCCCCTGCGCGGACTCGCTGATGGGCCTGGACCTGCACCTGCTCGGACCTGTCACGGCGACGGTCGACGGTCGTCCGATCCCGCTCGGCGCCACGAAGCAGCGAGCCGTGCTCGCGATGCTGGCGCTGCGCCCCAACGCGACCGTGTCGGTCGACCGCCTGGTCGACGGCCTGTGGGGCGAGGACCCGCCGCGCTCGGCGCCGAAGATGGTGCAGCTCTACGTGTCGCAGCTGCGGCGCCAGCTCCCGGACGACGACGCGCAGATCTTGACCCACGGGCGGGGCTACGAGCTGCGCGTGCGCGAGGACGCGGTGGACGCGTCCCGCTTCGAGCGCCTCGTCGAGCGGGCCGGCCGCAACGAGCACGTCGCGGACGACGCCGCGCAGGAGGCGCTCGCCCTCTGGAACGGCTCGCCGCTGGCAGACGTCGCCACGGAGCCCTTCGCGGCCGCGGAGATCGGCCGGCTCGAGGAGCTGTGGCTTACGGCGGCGGAGCTCGCGGTCGAACGCGACCTGGCCGCCGGGCGCGATCAGGAGGCGCTCGCTCGGCTCGAGCGTCTGGTCGCCGAGCACCCGCTGCGGGAGCGCCTCCACGCGCAGCGCATGCTCGCGCTGTACCGCTCGGGTCGCCAGGCCGAGGCGCTCGAGGCCTACGCCGCCGCCCGCCGGCGCCTGGTGGACGAAGTGGGGGTCGAGCCCGGCGCCGAGCTGCGCGAGCTGCAGGCACGCATCCTCAGGCAGGACCCCTCGCTGCTGCTCGCGACGGCGTCGGTCGCGTCGCCGGCCGAGCCGCGGGCGTCCCCCGACACGGTGCCTCGGCCGCCGGACGCGAGCACCTCGCCGGGAGCGCCGGCCGGGGGGCCGACTCCGGGAACGCCGGCCGGGGGCCCGACGCCGGTGCCGCGGACCGTCCCGCGCCGCCTTCTCGTGGCCGCGATCGCCGCGCTCCTCGTCGCCGCCGCGGTGTTCGCCATCACGCGCCTGACCGGACCCGACCGGCTGTCCCGCATCGACGCCGGCGCCGTGGGGGTGATCGATCCGGGGCGGCCGGCGATCACGGCGCAGTATCGGGTCAGCTCGGGCCCCGGCGCGGTGGCCGAAGGCGCCGGCTCCGTATGGGTCGCGAGCCCGGGCGAGGGGACGGTGTCGCGCATCCACCCCGAGGCGAACCGGGTCGAGACGATCGACGTCGGGCCCGCCCCCGCCGCGCTGGCCTTCGGCGACGGGTCGCTCTGGGTGGCCGGGGGCGAGGACGGCGCCGTGGCGCAGGTGGATCCCGCGGTCAACCGCGTCGTGCAGCGGATCCCCGTCGGCAACGGCCTGCGGGCGATCGCCGTCGGCCAGGGGGCCCTTTGGGCCGCGACGGCGCTCGACGGCGAGGTGGTGCGCATTGACCTGCGCTCCGCCCGCGTGACGCGGCGCGTCGCGGTCGGCGGTCAGCCGATCGCGCTGGCTGCCGGCGCGGGCGCGGTCTGGGTGGCGGGCGAGGAGTCGGGCAACGTCGTCCGAATCGACCCCCGCTCCGGAGAGGTCCTCGCCGCCACGGCCGTAGGTAACGCCCCGAGCTCGGTGGCGGTGGGCCTCGGCGCGGTGTGGGTTGCCAACCGCGAGGACGGCACGGTGTCGCGGATCGATCCGGCCACCGACCGCGTCACCGATGTCACGGCTGCCGGTCGCGCTCCGGTGGCGATGACGATCGCTGACGGGGCCCTGTGGCTCGCCGACGCGGCCGGCGCGGTCCGCCGACTCGATCCGCGCACCCGCAGGATCGCCGATGTGCTGCCTACCGACAGCAGCCCCGCTGGACTTGCGGCCGTCGACGGCGACATCTGGGTGACGGCCGTCGCGGCGCCCGCCGCGCACCGAGGCGGCACCCTGCGCGTGGGCAGCCCACCCGTCGAGCTCGATCCTGCGATCGGGAGCTTCGACCCCAGCGCCTTCGCTGCGCTCGTCTACGAGGGTCTGCTCGCCTACCGCCGCGAGGGCGGCGCGGCCGGGGCGAGGCTGGTCGGCGGCCTGGCGGTCGATGTGCCGAAGCCCGCCGATGGCGGCCGACGCTACGTGTTCAGGCTGCGTCGGGGCCTCCGGTATTCGGACGGAACGCGCGTCCGGGCGGCCGACTTCCGCGCCTCGCTGGAGCGCACGATCGCAGTGACGGGCGGCGAGTTCCCGCCGCTCTTCGATGCCATCGAAGGGTTGGCTCGCTGCCGGAGGGCGCCCCGAAGCTGCGACCTCTCAGGCGGCGTAGTGGCCGACGAGCGGGCGGGCACCGTGACCATCCGCCTGCGTCGGCCCGACCGCGAGCTGCCCGAGAAGCTAACCATGGGGTTCGCGGACGTCGTGCCCTCGGGCACCGCGCGGAAGCTGCTGCGCTCGGGCATGCCCCTGGGGACCGGTCCGTACCGCATCGCACGTCTGACCCCGGGCCGCCGCGCGCTGCTCACCCGCAACCCGTACTTCCGGGCGCGGCGGCAGGACGGTCGGCCCGCCGGCTTCGCCGACCGCATCGCCGTGTCGATGGGAGACGAGAGCGCCCAGGCCAAGGCTGTGGAGGCCGGTCGCCTCGACCTCTTGGAGCTGTTCTCGGCGGCGACGGCAGAGCGGCTCGCCTCGCTGCGGACTCGTATCGGCACCAGGCTGCGGTCGATGAGCGGTGCGTTCACCGAGTACGCCTGGCTCAACGTGGAGGCGCCGCCTTTCGACGATCCGCGGGTGCGCCTCGCGCTCAACCTCGCGGTCGACCGCCGGCGCGTGGTCGACCTCACGGGCGGCCCCGACGCGGCCGCTCCGACCTGCCAGCTGCTGCCGCCAGGTCTTCCGGGTTACCGGCCGATCTGCTCGTTCACGGTCGCCCCGTCGCCCGCGGGCGCCTGGACGGCGCCCGACCGAGAGCGCGCCAGGCGGCTCGTCGCCGCCTCGGGCACCCGCGGCACGCGCGTCGAGGTGTGGGCCTGGTCCGAGCGGCGTGCCGTCGGCCGCCACGTCGTCGACGTACTGCGCGACCTGGGCTTCCGCAGCCGACTGCGCGTCTTCGGCGACCTCGGCCAGATCATCGACGCCGCACACGACCCCCGGCAACAGCCGCAGATCGGCCTCAACGGCTGGCTCGCCGACTACCCGGATTCCGCAGCGTTCCTGCGCGCGATCGTCTCCTGCGGGGACTTCTTCAACCTCTCGCGCTTCTGCAGCCGGGGGATCGACGCAGCGATCGACCGCGCACAGACGGCCGGGGCCGACGACGCCGCCGCCTGGCAGCGGATCGAGCGCCGGATCGCGCGGCAGGCGCCGGTCGTCCCGCTCACCTCCCGGCGCCGTGTCCTCGTCACCTCGGCCAGGGCCGGCAACGTCCAGATGCACACCTCCTACGGCGCGCTGCTCGACCAGGTATGGGTCCGCTGAGGCGGGCGACCGGAGCCGCTCCCGGGAGGGATGAGCTCGAGCTTCGGAGGATCGCGGCACCGACGTGCGCAGCTCTCACTTCCTCGTAACCGCGGACGCGCGGCTGCGCGGGCTCTCGCCGTCCTACTTCGCGCTCGTGATGGCGACCGGGATCGTCTCGATCGCCGCCGATCAGATCGGCGTGGCGGTCGTCGAGGTCGGCCTGTTCGCGCTCAACGTGGCCGCCTATCTCGCTCTCTGGCTGCTCACGGCGCTGCGCCTGGCGCGCCACCGGTCCGACTTCGTCGCCGACCTGACCGACCACCGTCGCTCGCACGGCTTCCTGACGATCGTCGCGGGCACCTGCGTGCTCGGCGTGCAGATGATCCTGATCGGCGACGGCTATGCGATCGCTACCGGCCTGCTGATCGTCGCCGCGGTGCTGTGGGTGCTCCTGATCTACACGATCTTCACGGCGCTTACGATCAAGCCCGAGAAGCCGTCGCTCGCCGAGGGGATCAGCGGCAGCTGGCTGCTCGCCGTCGTGGCGACTCAGTCGATCGCGGTCCTGATCGCCCTCCTCTCAGCCCATTGGGACCAGCCGCTGCGGCTGCACGCGAACTTCGTCGCGCTGTCGATGTGGCTGTGGGGCGGGATGCTCTACATCTGGATCATCTCGCTGATCTTCTACCGCTACACGTTCTTTCGCTTCTCACCCGCGGACCTCGCGCCGCCGTACTGGATCAACGTGGGCGCGATGGCGATCTCGGCCCTGGCCGGCTCGCTGCTGATCGACGACGCGCCCGCCGCACCGTTCCTGGACTCGCTGCGCCCCTTCCTCGAGGGGTTCACCGTCTTCTACTGGGCGACCGGCACCTGGTGGATCCCGATGATCGCGA
>JBLNDU010000074.1:0-4762 GCA_050261935.1 Nocardioidaceae bacterium
AGCGCCTCGCGGCGGCGATCGCCGAGCGCGAGCGCACGCTCGACGCCTTCCTCGAGCGCGAGTCGGAGCGGCTCGCGCGCGCCGGCCACCACAATGCGCGCGCGTTCTCGCGCGGCGGGGCGCTCGTGGCGTTCGGGGACGGCGCCGCGGCCACCGACGCCGCCCACGTGGCGGTCGAGTTCATGCACCCCGTGATCGTCGGCAAGCGCGCGCTCCCGGCGCTCGCGCCGCCGAGCGACCCCACCGGCGCCTCGGCGCCGGCGCGGCTGCTGCGCCCGGACGACGTGGCGCTCGTGCTCTGCCACGGCCCGGCCGACGAGGGCGCGCTCGAGACGATGTCGGTCGCGCGGCGCCGGGCGGCGCTCACCATCGCCATGACGGGCGCCGAGGCGGCGCCCGATTGCGACTACGCCTTCGCGGTCCCGAGCGCCGACCCCGAGATCGTCCAGGAGGTGCAGGAGACGGCCTACCACGTGCTGTGGGAGCTCGTGCACGTCTTCTTCGAGCACCCCGGCCTGCTCGACGACGCCTGCATCACCTGCGGCGACGTGGCCGTGGAGGCCGAGGTGGTCGAGCTGCGCGGCGCGAGCGCGATCATCGAGCGCGACGGCGCCCGCGAGGAGGTGGCGGCCGAGCTCGTGCCCGGCCTCGCCGTCGGCGATCGGGTGCTCTGCCACGCGGGGGTCGCGCTCGAGCGGCTCGATGGCGGGCCCGTCCCGGCCGACGCGCCGGCGCCCCCCGCGGACGACGAGCTGCCGGAGGCCGGCGCCGCCCCGCCGCCCCCGGCCGGAGACGACGATCCGAGCGGCTTCCTGTACCCGTTCCTCGGCGCCGAGGAGCACGACCTCGACTCCGTGCTCGCCGATGTGCGCGCCTCGACCCTGCGCAAGGGGCGCGACGTGACCGAGCTGCGGCGCGGCAGCGACCCGGCGGCGATCGAGCGCTGCGCGGCCGCGATCCGCGAGCGGCTCGAGCGCGGCGGGCGCCTGATCGCGTTCGGCAACGGCGGCTCGTCCACCGACGCGCAGGACGTGGTCGGCGACGCGCTCGCCCGCGGCTGGCCCGCCGTGGCGCTCACGAACGACGTGGCCACGGTCACGGCGGTCGGCAACGACGTAGGCTTCGAGAACGTCTTCGCCCGCCAGCTCATCGCGCTCGCCCGCCCCGCCGACGTCGCGCTCGCGATCTCCACGAGCGGCTCGTCGCCCAACGTCGTCGCGGCGCTCGAGGAGGCGCACCGGCGCGGCATGCTGAGCGTGGCGATCACGGGCTACGACGGCGGCCGGCTCGCCCAGCTCGACTGGCTCGAGCAGCTCCTGATCGTTCCGAGCGACTACGTTCCGCGCCTGCAGGAGGCGCACGCCACCATGTACCACCTGATGCTCGACTCAGTGGGGGAGCCCGGATGACAATGCGCTTCGTCGACGAGTACCGCTCGCCCGAGCTGGCGGCGCGCCTGGCCGAGGAGATCGCCGGCCTCGTCGAGCCGGGCCGCCACTACAAGGTCATGGAGGTCTGCGGCGGCCACACCCACGCGATCTACAAGCACGGCGTGGAGGACCTCCTGCCGGACGAGGTGGAGCTGGTCCACGGGCCGGGCTGCCCGGTGTGCGTGATCCCGATGGGGCGCCAGGACGACGCGATCGCGATCGCCGAGCGGCCGGAGGTGATCTTCACCACCTTCGGCGACATGATGCGCGTGCCCGGCAGCCGCGGCTCGCTGCTCGAAGCGAAGGCGCGCGGCGCCGACGTGCGGATGGTCTACTCGCCGCTCGACGCGCTCAAGGTGGCGCGCTCGAATCCCGATCGCGAGGTCGTCTTCTTCGGCATCGGCTTCGAGACGACGACGCCGTCCACGGCGCTCACGCTGCTGCGGGCCAGGGCCGAGGGGGTGCGGAACTTCTCCGTCTTCTGCAACCACGTGACGATCGTCCCGGCGCTCCGCGCCATCCTCGACTCGCCCGACCTGCGGCTCGACGGCTTCATCGGCCCGGGGCACGTCTCGACCGTGATCGGCATCAGGCCCTACCGCTTCGTGGCGCGCGACTACCGCCGCCCCGTCGTCGTCTCGGGCTTCGAGCCGCTCGACGTGCTGCAGGGCGTCTGGATGGTGCTTCGCCAGCTGCGCGAGGGGCGCTCGGAGGTGGAGAACCAGTACTCGCGCGTCGTGCGCGAGGCCGGCAACCCCGCCGCGCTGCGCGCGATCGGCCAGACGATGGAGCTGCGCACGACGTTCGAGTGGCGCGGGCTCGGGTTCATCTCCCAGAGCGCGCTCAAGCTGCGGCCGGAGTTCGCCGACATGGACGCGGAGCTGCGCTACGAGCTGCCCGGCGTGCGCGTCGCCGACCCCAAGGCGTGCCAGTGCGGCGAGGTGCTGAAGGGCGTGATAAAGCCCTGGCAGTGCAAGGTCTTCGGCACCGCCTGCACGCCCGACCACCCGATCGGCACCTGCATGGTCTCGAGCGAAGGCGCCTGCGCCGCCTACTACAACTACGGCCGCTACGCGGGGCGGCGCCGCCGCGATCCCGCGCCCGTGTGAGCCGGCGCTCGGGGCGACAGGCGTGAGCGAGCGCTCCGAGCAGGAGGTGCTCGAGGCGATCGAGCGCCGCCGACGACGGCCAGTGCGCAAGCTGCTCGACGACCAGGTCACGCTCTCGCACGGGGCCGGCGGCAAGTCGACGCACGCGCTGATCGAGGCGCTGCTCCTCCCCGAGCTCCGCAACCCGCTGCTCGAGCCGCTCGGCGACAGCGCCGTGATCCCCCTCGGCGACGGCGAGGGCGCGGGGACGCGGCTCGCCTTCACGACCGACTCGTTCGTCGTGCGCCCTCGCTTCTTCCCGGGCGGCGACATCGGAGAGCTCGCCGTCAACGGCACCGTCAACGACCTCGCGATGGTCGGCGCCCGCCCGCTCGCCCTGTCGGCCGCGCTGATCGTCGAGGAGGGCCTTCCGACCGAGGAGCTCGGGCGCGTGGTGGCCTCGCTCGGCCGCGCCGCCCGCGACGCCGGGGTGCACGTGGCCACGGGCGACACGAAGGTGGTGGAGCGCGGCAAGGCCGACGGCCTCTACGTGAGCACGTCCGGCGTGGGCGTGCTCGACCCGGCGGTCGCGCTAGACCCGACTGGCATCCGCCCGGGCGACCGCGTGCTCGTCTCGGGCACGCTCGGCGACCACGGGATGGCCGTGATGGTCGCGCGCGGCGAGCTCGAGCTCGAGGTCGAGCTCGAGAGCGACACGGCGCCGCTCGGCGACCTGGCGGCGGCGCTCCTCGACGCCGCCCCCGGCGGCCTGCGCTGCATGCGCGACCCCACGCGCGGCGGGCTCGCGACGGTGCTCGTCGAGCTCGCGCTCGGCGCCGACGTGGCCATCGCGCTCGACGAGCGCACGCTGCCGATTCGCCCCGAGGTGGCGGGCGCCTCCGAGATCCTCGGGATCGACCCGCTCTACGTCGCGAACGAGGGCAAGCTGGCCGCGGTCGTAGCGCCCGACGAGGCCGAGGCGGTGCTCGCCGCGCTGCGGGCCCACCCGCTCGGGAGCGCCGCCGCGATCGTGGGTGAGGTGCGCGACGACCCGCCCGGCATGGTCCTGCTCGAGACCGCCCTGGGCGGGAGCCGGGTGGTGGACATGCTGGCCGGCGACCCGCTGCCGCGGATCTGCTGAGCGGACCGCCGGGACCTACACCGCAGCGGGCTCGCGCCGCGCCACGCCGGCGAGCCAGCCCCGAAAGCCCTCGACACCCTCGCCGGTGCGCGCGCTCGTGACCAGGTGCCGCACGCCGGGATTCACGTCCTCCAGGTTCGATAGGAACCGGTCGAGGTCGAAGTCGAGGTGCGGCAGCAGGTCGACCTTGTTCACGACGACGAGCTCGCAGGCGCGGAACATGAGCGGGTACTTGAGCGGCTTGTCCTCGCCCTCGGTGACCGAGGCGACCATCGCGCGGGCGTGCTCACCCACCCGGAACTCGGCCGGGCAGACGAGGTTCCCGACGTTCTCGATCACGAGCAGGTCGAGCGCTTCGAGCGGCAGCGCCGGCAGCGCCGTGCGCACCATGTTGGCGTCGAGGTGGCACTCGCCGCCGAAGCCGGGGTCCGTGTTGAGCTGCGCCACCGGCACGTGCAGCAGCGACAGGCGGTCGGCGTCGAGCGAGCCCTGCACGTCGCCCTCCAGCACGCCCACGCGCATGCCGTCGAGGCCGCGCTCGAGCACCCGCTCGAGCAGCGTTGTCTTGCCGGCGCCCGGCGCGCTCATGAGGTTCACGACCCGCACGCCGGCGCGCTCGAAGTCCTCGCTGTTCGCGCGCGCGATCGTGTTGTTGGCGTCGAGCGCGTCGGCCACGACCCTGACCTTCGTGCGGTGCACGGCGCCGACCTTAGCGAGCCGCCGGCGCAGGGTCGTCGTCCACCTCGAGCGATTCCACGAGCAGCTCCTCCCCCTGGGTCAGCTCGACCTCGTAGGAGCCGCACTCCGCGCAGGAGAAGGGGAAGCGCTCGAGCGGGCCGTCGGCGCCACAGGCGCGGCAGCGCCCGGCCGCCGGCACCTGCTCGAGCGCCAACTCGGCGCCCTCGGCGAGCGTGCCGCGGGTGACGAGCTCGAAGGCGAACTCGAGCGCGCTGGGCACGACCTGGCGCAGGTGGCCCACGCGAAGGTCGACGCGGGTGACTCGCCGGCCGCCGGCGTGCTCGAGCGCCACCCGCACCACGGAGTCGGCTATCGACAGCTCGTGCACCGGCCCCTATGCTGCCACCCATGTGCCTCGGCATCCC
>JBLNDU010000075.1:0-3118 GCA_050261935.1 Nocardioidaceae bacterium
TGCGAGGTCTGCTTCAACCTCGCCACCGAGGCCACCTGCCGCATCTGCCAGGACGAGCGGCGCGAGCCGTCGCTGATCTGCGTGGTCGAGCAGCCGAGCGACGTGATCCCGGTCGAGCGCACGAACGAGTTCCAGGGCCGCTATCACGTGCTCGGCGGGGCGCTGTCGCCGATCGACGGCGTCGACCCGGACGACCTCCACATCGAGGAGCTGCTCGCGCGGGCGAGCGCGAACGGGGTGCGCGAGGTCGTGATCGCCACCAACGCCACGACGACAGGCGAGGCCACCGCGCTCTACATCGCCGACGCCCTGCGCGAGCGCGCCCCCGACGTGGCGGTCACGCGGCTCGCGAGCGGCCTCCCGGTGGGCTCGGACCTCGAGTACGCGGACGAGATCACGCTCGGCCGCGCGCTGCGGGCGCGCCAGGCGCTCTAGCTCCCGCGTGCTCCGGCTCCCGCGCCGGGGCGCCCCGGGCCCCCGCGCCGGGCCGCGCCAGTCGCGCGGGCTATGCTCGGGCGTTCATGCCGGACGGGGGCTCGCAGACCGTCGTCATGAAGTTTGGCGGCACCTCGGTGGCCGACGCCGCGCGCATCAAGCGTGCCGCCCGCCGCATCGTCCAGCGCAGGGAGGAGGGCAACGGCGTGGTGGCCGTCCTCTCAGCGCGCGGCAAGACGACCGACGAGCTGCTCGCGATGGCGCACGAGGTCTCGCCGCGGCCGAACGCGCGCGAGATGGACATGCTGCTGTCGACCGGCGAGCGGATCTCGTGCGCGCTCGCCGCGATGGTGATCAACGACCTCGGTCACGAGGCGATCTCGCTCACGGGCTCGCAGGCCGGCATCGTCACCGACACGAGCCACACCAGGGCGCGCATTCTCGACGTGCGCGCCGATCGCATCCGCAGGGCGCTCGAAGAGGAGCGGATCGTGCTGGTGGCCGGCTTTCAGGGCGTCTCGCAGGGCGCGCTCGACGTCACGACGCTCGGACGCGGCGGCTCGGACACCACGGCGGTGGCGCTGGCGGCCGCGCTCGGCGCCGAGGAGTGCGAGATCTACACGGACGTCGCCGGCGTCTTCAGCGCCGATCCGCGCATCGTCCCGGAGGCCCGCAAGCTGCCGGTCGTGACGTTCGAGGAGATGCTCGAGATGTCGGCGTCCGGCGCGGGGGTCCTGCAGCTGCGCGCGGTGGAGTACGCGCGCAACCACGGCGTTCGGATCCACTGCCGATCGAGCTTCGAGGACGGACCGGGTACGGTGGTGCTCGACGAGCAGCACACCATGGAGCGCCCGCTAGTCACAGCCGTCACGCACTCGACCGCCGAGGCGCGCGTGACGCTCACCGGCCTGCCCGACCGGCCCGGCGTCGCGGGCCGAGTGATGACGGCGCTCGCCGGCGCCGGGGTCAACGTGGACATGATCATCCAGAACACCCCGCTCTCGGACGGGCACCGGGCCGACATGTCGTTCACCGTCCCGCGCGACGACCTCGACTCGGCGTGCGAGCGGCTCGAGGCGGTGCAGCCGGAGCTCGGCTTCGGGCAGGTGCGCACGGACGCTCGCATGGGGAAGGTGTCCCTCGTCGGCGCTGGAATGAGGAGCCATCCGGGCGTCGCCGCCAAGGCGTTCACCGTGCTGGGCGAAGCCGGCGTCAACATCGAGATGATCTCGACCTCCCCGATCAAGATCTCCTGCGTCGTGCGGGAGCCGGACGTGGAGGCGGCGGTGCGTCTGCTCCACACCGCGTTCGGACTCGGGCGCGACGCGGTCAAGCGCGAGGACGTGAGCGGCACGCACCGACCGATCGTCCCGCCCGACGAGGAGGCGGCGTGAGGGTCGGCGTAGTCGGCGCCACGGGCGCGGTCGGCTCGACCATGCTCGGCGTGCTGCGGGAGCGGAGCTTCCCGCTCGACGAGGTGGTGGCGTTCGCCTCCGAGCGCTCGAGCGGGCGGCGGATCGACTTCGGCGACGTCGACCTCGCCGTGCGGCCGCTCAGCGAGGATGGCATCCAGGGCTTCGACGTCGTGCTGTTCTCGGCCGGCTCGAGCGTGAGCGAGGCCTGGGCGCCGCGCTTCGCCGACGCCGGCGCGGTGGTGGTCGACAACTCCTCGCAGTGGCGCATGCACGAGGACGTGCCGCTTGTCGTGGCCGAGGTCAACCCGGAGGCGCTCGACGGCCACCGCGGCATCGTGGCCAACCCGAACTGCTCGACGATGCAGATGGTGATGGCGCTGCGGCCGATCCTCGACGCGGCCGGCCTCGAGCGCGTCGTCGTGTCGACCTACCAGGCGGTGTCGGGCACGGGGCAGCGCGCCGTGGAGGAGCTGCACGACCAGACGGAGGCGTTGCTCGATGCGCTCGAGCTGCCGGCGCCGCAGGTCTACCCGCACCGGATCGCGTTCAACATCCTGCCCCAGGTCGAACGCTTCAAGGACGGCGACGACTACACGACCGAGGAGCGCAAGATGATGGCCGAGACGCGCAAGATCCTCGGCGCGCCCGAGGTCGGCATCTCCGCCACCTGCGCCCGCGTGCCCGTCTACACCGGCCACTCGCAGTCGATCAACGTTCAGACGCGCGAGCCGCTGTCGCCCAAGGCCTGCCGCGAGCTGCTGGCCGCGGCGCCGGGCGTGACCGTGGTCGACGATCCCGCGAACGGCCTCTACCCGCTTGCGACCGACGCCGCCGGCCGCGACGACGTGCTCGTCGGCCGTATCCGGCGCGATCCCTCGCACGAGCGCTGCCTCAACCTCTGGGTGGTCGGCGACAACCTGCGCAAGGGCGCCGCCACCAACGCCGTGCAGCTCGCCGAGCTCCTCGCCGAGCGCGGCCTCCTGCGGCGCGCGGCCGCGGCCTGACTGCCTCCGCGCCGCGCCGCGCGGCCCGAGCGAGCGCCCCGCGCCTGGGGCTTGGCGACTTTTACATGACATGGATGTAGAAGTCGCCACACCCACCGCTGCGCCGCGCTACGCGTGCGCCGCGCTGTGCATGGCGGCGGCTCAGGCCGCGGCGAGCTCGCGCAGCTTCGACTGCACGTCGCGGGTGGGTACGACGTGCTTGTTCATGCCGAGCTCCTTCGGCTCGAGCCCGAGCGCCAGGCCGACGAGCTGCGGCAGGTGGAG
>JBLNDU010000076.1:0-5188 GCA_050261935.1 Nocardioidaceae bacterium
GTCTCGAACTTGATCTCCCGCTCGGGCTCGAAGCGCTCGATCGCCGAGATCAGCCCGAGCAGGCCGTAGGAGATGAGGTCGGCCTCCTCGACGTGCGACGGCAGCCCGCTCGACATGCGACCCGCGACGTACTTGACGAGCGGCGCGTAGCCTAGGACGAGCCGCTCGCGCGCCCGCTCGTCGCGCTCGTCCTTGTAGCGACGCCAGAGGTCGTTGAGCTCACTAGCCTTGAGATTGGTCTCCACCTGCGCTTCGCTCAGGCACGCGGATGCGCCCGAGCATATGCCCTCCTGAGCCGCAACGACTCTATCCGAGTGTAGGTCTGCGTCGTTGAGATCGAGGCGTGGCCGAGGAGCTCCTGGATGGCGCGCAGGTCGGCGCCGCCCTCGAGCAGGTGCGTCGCGTACGAGTGCCGCAGCGTGTGCGGCGAGATGCCCGCCTCGAGGGCCGCGCGCCGCACCCAGACGAGCAGGCGGCGGCGCACGTCCGACGTCGACAGGCGCCGCCCGGAGCGGCTCAGGAAGAGGGCCGGCTCGCGCCCGGCGGCGCGCGCCGCGAGCTCGGGCCTGGCGCGCTCGAGGTAGGCCTGGAGCGCGCGCCAGGCCGGCTCGCCGGCCGGCACCACGCGCGTCCTGCCGCCCTTGCCCTCGACGCGGAGCTCCTCGGCGTCGGGCTCGAGCGAGTCGACGTCGAGGCCGACGAGCTCCTCGGCGCGCAGCCCGGCCGAGTAGGCGAGCTCGAACAGCGCGCGGTCCCGTCGCTCGAGCGGGGCGCCGGCGGGCATGCGCTCGAGGAGCGCCGCGACCTCGGCGGGCTTCAGGACGCGCGGCAGGTAGCCGTCCGGCTTGGGCGACGACACGAGCTCGGCCGGGTTCGCCTCGAGCTCGCCCCGCTCGACGAGCCAGCGGTAGAAGGATCGCACCGCGGCCAGCTTGCGCGCCACGGTCGAGCGCCTCGCGCCGCGCTCGGAGAGCGCGCCCGCGAAGCGGCGCAGGTCCCGGAAGCCGAGCTCCTGCGGCTCGAGCGCGCGCGCGGCGGCCCACTCGGCCAGCTGGGCCAAGTCGACGGCGTAGGCGCGGCGGGTGCGCTCGCGCATCCCCCGCGCGCGCAGGCCGTCATCGAAGCCGGCGAGCGCGCGGCTCCACGTACGCTCTGCGTCGGTGGGCGCGTTCTTCGTCAACACTCAGGACGGTCGCGTGGCGACTCGAGCGCAGCTCGCCGAGGCCGGGCTCGTTGATTCGCGCAACAGGCCACAGCGCCCGTGGCATCCGATCCAGGGGCCGAGCGACGCCTCCACGCTGTGGTACGCGGTGCTGCGCAAGCGCGAGCGGGGGGTCTTCATCGGCACGCTGTGCTTTCGACACGCCGACCGCCAGGCCTCTCTCGAGCGGCGCGGCTGGGAGGAGGTCGGCGTGGACGAGATCGGCGTCGGCGGGCGCCCGGACGGGCGATCGCGCTAGGCGATGTAGATCGGCGTGCCGACGGGAACCTCGTCGTACAGCGCGATCACGTCGGGGATCGCCATCCGGATGCAGCCGTGCGAGGCGGCGCTCCCGAGCGACCCGATCGCGTCCGTGCCGTGGATCCCGGCGCCGTCGTAGATGCCGAGCCAGCGCGCCTTGATCGGGTTGTTCGCCGCCCCGCCCGGGACCACCTGGCCCGCCAGGTCCCCGGCCCAGGCGCTGTTCGGCACGCTCCAGGCCGGGTTCACCGCCTTGTTCTGGATGTGGTACATGCCGGCCGGCGTGTCGTAGCCGACCGCCCCGACCGCGATCGTGTACGAGCTGACGAGCCGAAGGCGCCTGTAGAGCCTGAGCTGGAAGCCGGCCCGGTCGGCCACGAGCAGCGTCGGATAGCGGGCCGCCAGCTCGCCGCGCGTGACCTTGGGCTTGATCACGTCGGCCGGGGCCGTGACGGTGCGGCTCGCGCCCGGGCTCGCGAGCGCCCGCTCGATGCCGCGCCGCAGCGCCGCCGCGCGCACCTCGACGCCGGGGCGCTCCTGCACCTCCGCGAGCGTCGGGAAGTCGAGCCGCGCGTCCTTCGCGGGGCGGTCCACGGTCCGCCGCACGCGCGCCACGAGCCCGGCGACGGCGCGGCGGTCGTAGAGCACGCGCGCGGCCACGTCCGACCGCTCCTCGCCCCCCGTGACGTCGCGCAGCACCCGTTCGACCATGGTGCCGCCGCGGCTCCGAGCGAGGGCGGCGGCCACCATCGCGTCGACGTCGGGCCGGACGTCGGCGTCCGCGGCCGAGAGGGTGAAGCGCTGACCCCGGTAGCGGACGACGACGGGCTGCCGGAGCCGGGGCGCGACCCGTCGCTCGACAAGCCGCCGGGCCCCGTCCGCGCGCAGTCCGCCGACCTCCACGCCGGCGACCGAGACGCCCTCGGCGATCATGTCGTCGCGCGACGAGTCGTAGGCGTACGCCGCGACGGTGCCCGCGAGCAGCAGGGCGACGAGCGCCGCGACGAGGATGAGAGTCCTGCTCCTAATGGCGGTGATGTCGGCTGAGTGTACGAGGCGCGCCGGGGTAGTCCTGTGGGCAGCACCCCCCGGAGCGCGCTTGCGCGGGTTCGGCGTCGTGACCCCGTCGACATCCGCCCGTCGAGGCGCTCCAATCCCGCCCGTCGGTCGGGGCGTCCCGGTCCGGCCGTCCGAGGCGATCTGCCAGGATGCCCCGCCGTGCGCTCCAAGGACGAGGTGCGCCGCGACGTCTGGCGCGCGATGGACCGCGAGGGCGTGTCGCGCTTCCCCGGGGCGGAGGGTCGGATCCCGAACTTCGCCGGGGCCAAGGCCGCCGCCGAGCGACTGTCGAGGCACGCCGCCTGGCAGAGCGCCGGGACGATCAAGGCCAACCCGGACTCGCCTCAGACCCACGTTCGCCGGCTCGCGCTCGCCCAGGGCAAGGTGCTCGTCATGGCGGTGCCGCGGCTTCGCGATCAGCACCCCTTCCGGCTGCTCGATCCGCGGCGGCTGAGCGAGGCGGAGCGGCGCGCGGCGGCCACGATCAAGGGGGCGCTTCGGCACGGCACGGTGATCGACCTCGACCAGGTCCCTCGGCTCGACCTTGTTCTGACCGGCTCCGTCGCGGTGAACCTCAAGGGCGCGCGGCTCGGCAAGGGCGGCGGCTTCTCCGACCTCGAGTTCGGCCTCCTGTCCGAGGTCGGCAGGGTGGACCGGGACACGGTGATCGCCACGACCGTCCACCCGATCCAGATCCTGCGCGAGAACCTGCTCATGACCGCGCACGACATCCCCGTGCACCTGATCGCCACGCCCCGAGCCGCGGTCGAGGTGGACGGCGCCTACGAGCGCCCGTCCGGCCTGCTCTGGGACCACCTGCAGCCGCCCCAGATCCGCGAGATCCCCGTGCTCGAGCGGTTCGGGTACGCCGGCCTGTAGCGCCCGCGAGGGGCCCGAGCGGCCACCAGCCCGCCGGCGCTCAGAGCCGCCTCAACACGGGCGCCAGCCGCTCGGCCAGCTCGTACCAGTCGTGGCCGCCGATCGCGCCCTCGGAGGCGACGAGGCGCTCGTTCCAGGGGTGCACGATCGTCGCGGCGACCATCCCCTCCTCCCGCGCGCGGGCCAGGTTCACCGGGCTGTCGTCGACCAGCACCTCGACGCCCAGCTCGACGCAGCGGCCCACCTTGTCGTACGAGCAGTGCAGGTCGTCGTAGGGCATGCCGATGCGGTCGAGCCAGCGCGCCGTGGCGGCGGAGGCGGCGGCGCTTCGGTGGCTTGTCACGTGGATCCAGTGCCCGTCCGAGTGCCAGCGCCGCACCGTCTCGACCGCGCCCGGATAGGGCTCCGCGGCCAGCACGTTCGGGTCCGAGTGCGTCTCAGCGACGCACTCCACGAGCAGCTCGCGCGGCACGCCCACGATGCCCCAGTCGCGCTGCGCGGCGTAGGGCAGCTCGACCCCGCTGCGCGCCCGGACGACGCGGGCGAGCAGGTCCCAGTAGTGGTGCAGCGTCGAGTCGACGTCCAGCGCGATCCGGGCTATCGCCGGTTACGGTAGACGGCCGGGATGCCTCGCCTGCTGCCCTCCAACGTCCTGCCGACGCACCCCTGGCAGGCGGCGGACGCGGGCTACGGCGTGAGCGACGAGCCCGACTGGCGCGCGATCGACTGGGTCGCCCATCAACACGACGCGGTCGTGCGCGGCCGGCGCCTCCACTACATGGAATACGGCGCCGGCGACGAGGAGCCGGTCCTGTTCGTGCACGGCCTCGGCGGCTGCTGGCAGAACTGGCTTGAGAACATCCCCCGCTTCGGCGTTCGCCGGCGTGTGATCGCCGTCGACCTGCCGGGCTTCGGCGACTCGGAGATGCCGCGCGGGCACGTCACGATCCCGGGCTTCGCGCGCGTCGTCGAGGAGCTCTGCGAGCGGCTCGATCTCGGCCGGATCGACGTGGTCGGCAACTCGATGGGCGGCTTCGTGGGCGCCGAGCTGGCGCTCCGCTTCCCCGCGCGCGTCGACCGGCTCGTGCTCGCGGCGGCGGCCGGGATCACGAGCGCCAACGTCTACCGCCGCCCGGCGGTGGTAGCCTGGCGGATCGCGGCGGCGATCATCACGAACACCGCGGCGCGGCACCGCTGGATCGCGAGCCGGGCGAGGGCGCGGCACCTGTGGCTCGCGCTCGTGGCCCGCCATCCGGCGCTGCTCAAGCCCGACGCCGTATTCGAGGGCCTCATGCGCGGCACCGGGCGGGAGGGCTTCAACGACGCGCTGGTCGGGCTGCTCGAGTACGACTTCCGCGACCGGCTGGAGGGCGTGAGGGCGCCGACGCTCGTGATCTGGGGCGAGCAGGACACGCTTCTCCCCGCCAGAGACGCGCGCGAGTTCGAGCGACGCATGCCGAACACGAGCGTGCTGATGATGCGCGATACGGGCCACATGCCGATGTTCGAGCGCCCGCGCGCGTTCAACGACGCGGTGATGAAGTTCGTCGAAGGCGGCTCGGTGGGCGCCGGCGACGAGCCGCTGACGGACGCCAAGGCCGCCGTGTAGGCGGCGCCGGCGCCGCGCTAGGTCGTGATGGCTCCCTCGGCGGCCGAGCCGACGTGGCGCGAGTACTTGCCGAGCACGCCGTTCCGGTAGCGCGGCGCGGGCGGGTCGTAGGCCGCCACGCGACGCGCGATCTCCTCGTCGCTCAGCTCGACGCGCAGCTCGCGGCGCGGCACGTCGAA
>JBLNDU010000077.1:0-6574 GCA_050261935.1 Nocardioidaceae bacterium
GCGCGACGCCTTCTTGCCCGTGTTGTGGCTCGTCATGGCGTGGCGGCCGCGCAGCATGCCGCGGCCGGTGACACGGAAGCGCTTCTTGGCGCCGGAGTGCGTCTTCTGCTTGGGCATGCGAGCGCCTATTGAAGCAGACGATCCGCGCCCGACCCGGGCGATCGGCCGCCGGGCTCGTACTACGATCGAGCAATGGAGGCTGCAGCCCCGACCGCGGCCCACGAGCGCGCTCCTGTGGCCGAGCGAGCCGGCGTCGGTCAGCGCGATGCCGACGGCCGGCCGCACCGCGTCGTGGTCGTGGGCGGCGGCTTCGGCGGCCTGCAGGCGGCGCTCCACCTGCGCCACGCGCCGGTCGAGGTCACGCTGGTCGACCGCCGCAACTTCCACCTGTTCCAGCCGCTCACCTACCAGGTCGCGACGGGTGGGCTCTCGCCTGGCGAGATCGCGTACCCGCTGCGCGCGATCTTCAAGCGCCAGCGCAACGTCCGCGTGCTGATGGCCGAGGTCTCAGGCTTCGACCTCGCCGCGCGCCGCGTCCGGCTCGAGCCGGTCGTCGACGGGCCGGCGCCGATGGCGCTCCCGTACGACACCCTGATCGTGGCCGGCGGCTCGCACTACTCGTACTTCGGTCACCCCGAGTGGCAGGGCGTGGCGCGCGAGGTGAAGTCGCTCGAGAGCGCGCTCGCCGTTCGGCGCCAGATCCTGAGCGCCTTCGAGGCGGCCGAGATGGACCCCGAGCCCAAGCGGCGCCGGCGCCTCCTGACCTTCGTGGTGGTCGGCGCCGGGCCGACCGGCGTAGAGATGGCCGGCCAGATCGCCGAGCTCGCGCGCGACACGCTGCCGGGGGACTTCCGGGCGATCGACCCGCGCGAGGGCCAGGTGCTGCTCGTCGAGGCCGCCGACCGCGTCCTGACGAGCTTCCCGCCCTCGCTGTCGCGCAGGGCGAAGCGCGCCCTCGAGCAGCTCGGCGTCACGCCGCTCCTCGACAGCACGGTCGTCGCGGTGGACCCCGAGCAGGTGACGATCAAGGCGGGCGACGGCTCCACGGAGCGCGTCCCGGCGGCCACCGTCATCTGGGCGGCGGGCGTCACCGCGTCCGGGCTCGCCACCCAGCTCGGCGAGCTGACCGGCGCCGAGCGCGACCGATCCGGCAGGGTCACGGTCGGCCCCGACTTCACGCTGCCCGGACACCCGGAGGTGTTCGCGCTCGGCGACATGGTCCGCGTGCGCTCGGAGGACGGCGCGACGACGCTCTACCCGGGCCTGGCGCCGGTCGCGATGCAGGAGGGCCGCTACGTCGCCCGCGTGGTGCGCGACCGGCTGCACGGGCGCCCGAACGCGCCGTTCCGTTACCGCGACAAGGGCAACCTGGCCACGATCGGGCGCGCCCGCGCGGTGGCCGAGATCAAGGGCGTGCGGCTGAGCGGCTTCGTGGCATGGGCCACGTGGCTGCTCGTGCACCTCTGGTACCTGATCGGGTTCCAGAACAGGGTGCTCGTGTTCATCAGGTGGTCGTTCTCCTTCGTGACGCACGGCCGCGGCGCCCGGCTCGTGGCCGGCGACGCGCTCGGCGGCGAGCCCCGCGGAGGCGGCGAGCGACGGAGCGCGGCGCGCGAGGCAGGCGCCTGACCGACCGCGGCGAGCGCGTGCTGCTCGTGGCGGCCGACGCCGCGCTGCTCGTGGCCGCGACCGACGACCCGGCGGCGCTGGCCCGCGCGCTTGGCTGCGAGGTCGCGGAGGGCTGGGCCGTGTTCCCCGACGCGCTCCGCGCCACCCGCGACGCTGTCGCGGCCGACCCGGAGGCGACGCGCTGGGGGGCGCGCCTGTTCGTCCTCGCGGAGCCGCGGACGCTCGTGGGCTGGGGCGGCTTCAAGGGTCCGCCGCGCGACGGCGTGGTGGAGCTCGGCTACGCGATCGCCCCGCCCCTCCAGGGCAGCGGCCTCGCCACCGCCGCGGTCGGGGCGCGCCTGCGCGAGGCGCTCGCGACCCAGGACGTGCGGGGCGTAATCGCGCACACGCTGGCCGAGCCGGGCGCATCGGTGCGCGTGCTCGAGAAGGCGGGCTTCGCGCTCGAGGCCGAGCTGCCCGACGACGAGCTCGGCGCGACCTGGCGCTTTCGCCTCGACCGATCGCGCGCGAGGCGCGCCCGTCGACCGCCCGGCGGCCCCCACCGCGTGGCAGACTGAGCGCCAGAGCGCATGAGCGCCCACCCCGGTGATCCGCGGAGCGCGCCGCCCGCCGGCTCGATCCATGCCCACACGGCGCTCGGCGCGGTCGGGCTGACCGTCGCCGACCCCGAGCGGCTGCGCGCCTTCTACGAGGAGGCCGTCGGGCTGCGGACGCTCGAGCGCGCGGAGGCGTGCGTGCGGCTCGGCGCCGCGCCCGGGCGGCCGCTCGTCGAGCTGCGCGGCGACCCGGCCGCGCCGCCGCGGCCGCCGCGCAGCACGGGGCTGTTCCACCTGGCGCTGCTCGTGCCCTCCCGCGCCGAGCTCGCGCTCGCCCTGCGCCGCGTCGTCGCGGCCGGCTGGCGCTTCACGGGCGCGTCGGATCACCTCGTCAGCGAGGCGCTGTATTTAGGCGACCCGGAGGGGAACGGGATCGAGATCTACCGCGACCGCCCGCGCTCCGAGTGGCCGCGCGCGGGCGGCGAGCTCCGGATGGAGACGCTGCCGCTCGATCTCGAGCGGGTCATGCGCGAGCTGCCCGACGGCGACGAGGCCGACGGGCTCGGTCGAGCCGCGCGCCTCGGCCACGTGCACCTGCAGGTCGCCGACCTCGCCCAGGCGGGTCGCTTCTACGAGGGCGTGCTCGGCTTCGACGTGACCGTGCGGAGCTACCCGGGCGCGCTCTTCCTGTCAGCGGGCGGCTACCACCACCACATTGGCCTCAACACCTGGGCGAGCGCGGGCGCACCCTCGCCGCCGCCCGGCGCCCGCGGGCTGCGCTGCTTCGAGGTCGTCCTGCCCGACGAGGCCGAGCTAGAGCGGATCGCCAGACGCGTCGCGGCGGCGGGGCTCGAAGCGGAGCGCGGCGAGCGCGGCCTGCTGGTAGCCGATCCGTCAGGCAACCGCGTGCTGTTGCGGGCGGCCGGGGACGGCTGAGCCGGCCACGGCGGGCCGCGCCGGTCGGCCTGCCGCCCCCGGGGCGCTAGCCGACGGCGGCGGCGGTCTCGGCCGGCTTGCGCTTCACCGGCGCGAGCAGCATGGTCATGTTGCGGCCGTCCTGCTGGGGGCGCTGCTCGATCGTGCCGAGCTCGGCCACGTCCTCGGCGAGCCGCATCAGGAGAGCCTCGCCGCGCTCGGGGTGCGTCTGCTCGCGGCCGCGGAACATGATCGTGACCTTCACGCGGTCGTCGCCCTCGAGGAAGCGGAGCACGTGGCGCTTCTTCGTCTCGTAGTCGTTCGTGGCGATCTTCGGCCGCAGCTTGATCTCGCGGATCGTGACCTGCTTCTGGTGCCGGCGCGCCGCCTTGGCCTTCTGCTCCTGCTCGTACTTGTACTTCGAGTAGTCGAGCACGCGGCAGACCGGCGGGCGCGCCTCGGCGGCGACCTCCACCAGGTCGAGGTCGCGCTCCTGGGCGTAGCGCAGCGCCTGCTCGGTCGGCACGATGCCGATCTGGTTGCCGTCCGAGCCGATCAGCCGCACCTGCGGCACGCGGATGCGGTCGTTGACGCGCGTCTCGTCGCGCTCAGGCGGACGCCGATCGAACTTGCGCGGGATCGGCACTAGGCGAGCGAACCCGTCAAAGCTGGGTTCGGCGGGAAATCGAGGCGGGCACGGCGCGTCAGCGGAAGATGCGCGTGGTGGGGCTGCCCTGCATTCGCACCCGAGTATACCCGCGGGCCGGCCGGTAGACGCGGGCGCGCGTACGGGTCAACGCGACCGCGCCCGCCGCTCGCGGACCTCCTCGAGCGCCGTGCGGGCGAACTCGCCGGTGGGCACCGCCCCCAGGTCGCCCTGCCCGTGGCGCCGCACCGACACGCGACCGCCGCGCTCCTCCTCGTCGCCCACGACCAGCATGTAAGGCACCTTGTGGAGCTCGGCGTCGCGGATCTTCCGCCCGACCGACTCCGTGCGGTCGTCCACGTCGACGCGCAGCCCGGCCTCGTCGAGCGCGCGGCGGACCTCATGCGCGTAGGCCAGGTGCCGGTCCGCGATCGGCAGCACAGCTGCCTGGACGGGCGCCAGCCAGAGTGGGAACTCGCCGGCGTAGTGCTCCGTCAGGATCCCGATGAAGCGCTCGAACGAGCCCATCAGCGCGCGGTGGATCATCACGGGGCGGTGCTCGGCGTTGTCCGAGCCCGTGTAGGCGAGCTCGAAGCGCTCCGGCATGATGTAGTCGAGCTGCACCGTGCCGAGCTGCCACGAGCGGCCGATCGAGTCGGACATGTGCAGGTCGATCTTGGGGCCGTAGAAGGCGCCGTCGCCCTCGTTCAGCTCGTAGTCGAGCCCCCGCCCGCGCAGCGCCCGCTCGAGCGCCGCCTCCGCCCGGTCCCACATCTCCTCGGCGCCGATCCGCTTCGGCGGCCGGGTCGAGAGCTCGAGCCGCGGCTCGAAGTCGAACAGGTCGTAGATGAAGAAGCCGAACTCGAGGCAGCGCACGATCTCCTCCTCGAGCTGCTCCTCGGAGCAGAACACGTGCGCGTCGTCCTGGGTGATGGAGCGCACGCGCAGCAGGCCGTGCAGCGTGCCGCTCGGCTCGTGGCGGTGCACGAGCCCCTGCTCGGCGTAGCGGATCGGCAGCTCGCGGTACGAGCGCCGCGCGCTCCTGTAGATCTGCACGTGGGCCGGGCAGTTCATCGGCTTGAGCCCCATGCTCTTGCCCTCGACGTCCGTGAAGTACATGTGGTCGCGGTACACGTGCCAGTGGCCCGACTGCTTCCAGAGCTCCGAGTCGTAGAGGATCGGGGTGCGCACCTCGGTGTAGCCGCGGCGCTCGTTCTCGGCGCGCCACAGGTCGGTGAGCTCGTTCCAGATCCGCGCGCCGTTCGGGAGCCAGAGCGGCGCCCCCGGCGACAGCTCGCTGAACATGAACAGGCCGAGCTCGCGGCCCAGCTTGCGGTGGTCGCGCGCGCGCGCCTCCTCGAGCCGGCGGACGTGCTCCTCGAGCTCCTCCTTCGACAGGAAGGCGGTGCCGTAGATCCGGGTGAGCATCTGACGGCTCGCATCGCCGCGCCAGTACGCGCCCGCCACCGAGGTGAGCCTGAAGGCGCGGATGCGCTTCGTGGTCGGACCGTGGGGGCCCCGGCAGAGGTCGGTGAAGGGGCCGTTGCGGTAGAACGACACGCGCTCGACGCCCTCGTCGCGCACGAGGTCCTCGATCAGCTCGACCTTGTAGTCCTGGCCCTCGGCCCGGAAGCGCTCGACCGCCTCGGCGACGGGCAGCTCGCTGCGCTCGAAGCGCTCGTCGGCCTCCACGTGCTCGCGCATGCGCGCCTAGACGCGCTCGAGGTCGGCCTCCGAGACGCTCACGCCGGCGGGGAACTCGAAGTCGTAGTAGAAGCCGTCCTCGATCGGCGGCCCGATCGAGATCTTCACGCCGGGGTAGAGCTCCATCACCGCGGTGGCGAGCACGTGGGCGGCGTCGTGGCGGATCAGCCAGAGCGGGCCGCCGCCGTCCTCGGCGCTGCGCGCGGTCACGATCTCCACGCGGTCGTCGTTGCGCAGCGGCGCGCTCAGGTCGCGCAGCTCGGGCGGCCCGCCGTCGCGCGTGACCCGCACGCCGAGCGCGGCACGCGCCAGGCCTGCGCCGATCGTGCGGGCGGCGTCCCCGCCCGTGGCGCCGTCGGCGAGCTCGAGCGGGGACCCGTCGGGCAGCCAGACCCTCATCGTCGCTCCACCGTAGCGCCCGCTATGCGGCGCGGATGACCTGGCTGCCCGGCACGATGTCGTCGGCGCCCGAGTCGTCCCAGCGCACCCACGCCTTGTGCCCGCCGTCGTAGTCCGGCGCCCACAGCACGAGCGTCGCCGCGCGGCCCCCCACGCTGCAGCGCTCGCTCGACTCGGGGTCGAGCCCCCGCCAGACGCGCACGAACGCGTTCCGCTCCCATTCCTCACCCACCGTGGTCGGGTCGGTGTGGCCGGGGTGCACGCGCGTCTCGGGCGGAAGCGCGAGCAGCACGTCCATCACGGAGCGCTTGATGTCGGCGAACCCGGTGGAGCCGGCCGCCCTGACGCCGCCCACGGAGCCCTTGAACAGCGTGTCGCCCGTGAAGACGTCCGAGCCGTCGACGAGGAACGAGAGCATGCCCGCCGTGTGGCCGGGCGTGTGGAGCGGCTCGAGCTCGAGGCCACCGGCGCGCAGCCGCTCGCCCGGCTCGATCTTGCGGTCGACGTCGAGCAGCCGCTCGGCCTCGAGCGGGTGCGCGAGGATCTCGACGCCGAGCCGCTCCTTGAAGACGTGGTTGCCCGCCACGTGGTCGTGGTGGTGGTGCGTCAGCAGCAGCCGCGTGACCGTCAGGCCGTGGCGCTCGATCGCCTCGAGCAGCGGCTCCGTGGGGCCGCCGGAGTCGATCAGCACCCCCTCGCCGCCGGATCGGTCGGCCACCAGGTAGGCGTTCGAGAGCCACTGCGG
>JBLNDU010000078.1:0-7531 GCA_050261935.1 Nocardioidaceae bacterium
GGCGGAGCTGGCGGCGCTGCGCGGCGCGGAGCTGCTGGCCGCCGGGCTGCGCGCTCCAGGGCCGGCGGGGGAGGGCGGACGGGCCGAGCGGGGCGCCGAGGCCGCGCTCGCGCTGGGGGCATTGCTCGCCGGCTACGCGATCGGCTCGACCGGGCTCGGCTTCCACCACGCGCTCTGCCAGACGATCGTGCGCAGCGCCGGGACGCCGCACGCCGAGACGAACGCCGTGATGCTGCCGCGCACCGCGGCCTTCATGGCGCCCCGCGCCCCCCGCGAGCTCGCGGCGCTGGCGGAGGCGCTCGGCGACCGCGACGGCGGCCCGGACGCGGCGGGCGCGCTGCTGCGCCCGCTCGCCGCGCTCAGCGACCCGACGCGGCTGTCCGAGCTAGGCGTGGGCGTCGAGCTCCTGCCCGCCATCGCCGCGGGCGCGGCGCGCCACCCCGCCGCGGCGACCAGCCCGGGCGCCCCATCGGAGGCCGAGCTCCGGCGACTGCTCGAGGACGCGCTGTAGGCTGGCGAGCCCCACCCGAGGGCGGGTCCGCGCAGCATACGTCCGTCCGTGATAACGTACGCGCCGTGACGGTTGTCGCTGCCTCGGCGCCCCCCGCCTTCGGCGTGCGCGTGCGCGCGCTGCGCGAGGCGATGCAGCTTTCGCTGCGCGACCTCGCCGAGCGCTCCGGCGTGTCGGCACCGATGCTGTCGCAGGTCGAGCGCGGCGAGACGAGCCCGACGCTGACCGTGGCGGAGCGCATCGCGGGCGGCCTCGAGCTCACGCTCTCGCAGCTCCTGCGGCTCGACGAGACCGACGGCGTCACCGTCGTGCGGCGTGCGGAGCGGCTCCGCGGCGGCGCCGCCGCGCGCGGCCACGTCTACGAGGTGCTCACGCCGCCGCTTCCCGGGCAGCGCGCCGAGCTGTCGCTACATGCGCTCGCCCCGGGCGCCGCCACGGGCGGGCCGGACGACCCGCCCATGCACGAGCCGGGCGCGCGCGAGACCGCCGTCGTCGCCTCCGGGCGGGTGCGGCTCGTGTGCGGCGGCCTCGTCCACGAGCTCGACGAGGGCGACGCCGTGACCTTCGACGCCGATCTGCCTCATCACTTTGAGAACCCGGGCATGGCGGAGGCGCGCTTCTACGCGGTCGTCGCCGCCGGCCTCAGGAGGAGCTAGCCGATGCCGAAGACGATGCTCGACAAGATCTGGGAGGCGCACGAGGTCGCCGACGGCCTGATCTACGTCGACCTGCACCTCGTCCACGAGGTCACCTCGCCGCAGGCGTTCGAGTCGCTGCGGTTGAACGGCCGACGCGTCCGCCGCCCCGACCGCACGCTCGCGACGGCCGACCACAACGTGCCGACGGACGGCTCGACGGCCGCGGCGCAGATCCGCGATCGCCTGTCGCGGGTGCAGGTCGAGACGCTCGAGCGCAACTGCCGCGAGTTCGGCGTGCCGATCCACTCGATCGGATCCGCCCGGCAGGGCATCGTCCACGTCATCGGGCCCGAGCTGGGGGTCACGCAGCCGGGCATGACGATCGTCTGCGGCGACTCGCATACCTCGACGCACGGCGCCTTCGGGGCGCTCGCCTTCGGGATCGGCACGAGCGAGGTGGAGCACGTGCTCGCCACCCAGACGCTGCAGGGGCGCAAGCCGCGCTCGATGCGGATCCGCTACACGGGCGAGCTCGGCTACGGGGTCGCGGCCAAGGACCTGATCCTCGGCACGATCGGCCGCATCGGCGTCGACGGCGGCGTCGGCCACGTGCTCGAGTACGCCGGCCCGGCCATCGAGCGGCTCTCGATGGAGGGCCGGATGACCGTCTGCAACATGACGATCGAGGGCGGCGGGCGGGCCGGCATGATCGCACCCGACGACGTGACCTTCGCGTGGGTCGAGGGGCGACGCGCGGCGCCACAACCGCTGCCGGTCGAGGACTGGCGCGCGCTGCGCAGCGACCCCGACGCCCGCTTCGACGCCGAGGTCGAGATCGACGCCGGCGCGCTGTCGCCCCAGGTCACCTGGGGCACGACGCCCGGCATGGTCACCGAGGTGACCGCCAGCGTGCCCGAGCCCCGCGGCGAGGGCGAGGAGCGCGCGCTCGAGTACATGGCGCTCGAGCCCGGCACGCCGCTGACCGAGATCGAGCTCGACCGCGTCTTCATCGGCTCCTGCACCAACGCGCGCATCGGCGACCTGCGCGAGGCCGCCGAGCTCGTGCGGGGGCGGCGAGTGGCGCGCGGCGTCGACGCGATGGTCGTGCCCGGCTCGCAGCAGGTGAAGGCGCAGGCGGAGGCCGAGGGGCTCGACGAGGTGTTCCGCGCGGCCGGCTTCGACTGGCGCTCTGCCGGCTGCTCGATGTGCCTCGGCATGAACCCGGACATCGCGGCGCCGGGCGAGCGCGTCGCCTCCACGTCGAACCGCAACTTCGAGGGCCGTCAGGGCCGCGGCGCCCGCTCGCACCTCGTCTCGCCGAGGATGGCCGCCGCGGCGGCGATCGAGGGACGCTTCGTCGACATCCGCTCGTGGGAGCGGGAGGAGGTGCCGGCCTGATGGAGCCCGTGCGGATCGTCGAGGGGCCGGTGTCGGTGCTCGACCGGCCCGACGTCGACACGGATCAGATCGTGCCGAAGCAGTTCCTGAAGCGAGTCGAGCGCTCCGGCTTCGGCGAGTTCCTGTTCCACGACTGGGCGAAGGAGCCCGGCTGGGAGCTGCCCCGTAGCCCGATCCTGGCCACGGGTCGGAACTTCGGCTGCGGCTCCTCGCGCGAGCACGCCCCCTGGGCGCTCGAGGACTACGGCTTCCGGGCGATCGTGGCGCCGAGCTTCGCGGACATCTTCTACTCGAACTGCACCAAGATCGGGCTGTTGCCCGTCGTGCTGGCGGAGGACGACGTGCGCGAGCTGATGCGCGCCGGCCACGCGCGCATCGACCTCGAGGAGCAGGAGGTCTCGTTCGCCGGCCGGCAGGTGCCGTTCGAGATCGACGCCGAGGTCGCGCGCCGGCTGCTCGAGGGCCTCGACGACATCGGCGTCACGCTGCGCCAGGAGGCCCTGATCGACGCCTACGAGCGCGAGCGCCAGCGCCCCGGGCCGGTGACGACGGGCCTGTGACCTCCGCCCGCCCGCCCGCCGCGCACGGCGCCGCGACGAGCGCGCCGCGCGCCTGGGACGCAGACAGCTACGAGCGCGTGTCCGGCGTCCAGGTGGCCTGGGCGCGCGCCGTGCTCGACCGCCTCGAGCTGCGCGGCGACGAGACGGTCCTCGACGCCGGCTGCGGCAGCGGGCGCGTGACGCGGATGCTGCTCGAGCGCCTGCCGCGCGGGCGGGTGATCGCGGTCGACGCCGACGCGGAGATGGTCCGCCACGCGCGTGGCGCGCTCGGCGAGAGCGCCACGGTGCTGCGAGCCGACTTGGTGGAGCTCGAGCTCGAGACGCGCGTCGACGCCGTCTTCTCGAACGCCGTCTTCCACTGGGTGCTCGACCACGACCGCCTGTTCGAGCGCCTCCGCGCCGCGCTGGTCACCGGCGGTCGGATGGGGGCCCAGTGCGGCGGCGAGGGCAACATCGAGCGCTTCCTGTCGCTCGTCGACGGGGTCACGGCGCTGTCGCCCTTCGCCGACCACCTCGCCGGCTTCCGCCGCACCTGGCTCTTCGCCGGCCCCGCGGAGACCGAGGAACGGCTTCGCCGGGCCGGCTTCGCAGCGGCGCGCGCCTGGCTCGAGCCGAGCGACGTGACGCCCGACGACCCGCGCGAGTTCCTCCGGACGGTCGTCCTGGCCGTCCACCTGTCGCGCCTGCCGGACGAGCTCGCGGACCCCTTCCTCGACGCCGTGCTCGAGCGCTGTCCGGCCCCGCTGCGGCTCGACTACGTGCGGCTCAACATCGAGGCGCGGGCCTGAGCCGCGATACTCGCGCTGGTGTTCGTCCCAGCCCTACCCGTATTGCCGCCGTAGGGGGAGCTCGCGCCCGTGCCAGCTCGCATCGTCACGCTCCCCGGCGACGGGATCGGCCCCGAGGTGATGGAGGCCGCCTGCGAGCTGCTCGAGCGGCTCGGCGACTTCCAGCTCGAGGAGCACCTCGTGGGTGGCGCCTCGATCGACGCCCACGGCACCGCGCTGACGGTCGAGGTGCTCGAGGCGTGCCAGGACGCCGACGCAGTCCTGCTCGCCGCCGTCGGCGGCCCGCGCTGGGACACGACCGACCCCGACGCGCCGCGGCCGGAGCAAGGCCTGCTCGGGCTGCGCAAGGGGCTCTCGCTGTTCGCCAACCTGCGCCCGGTCCGGCCCAGCCCCGCGCTGCTCGAGGCGAGCCCGCTGCGTCCCGAGCTGATCGAGGGCACCGACCTGCTCGTGGTGCGCGAGCTGACCGGCGGGATCTACTTCGGCGAGAGCGCCCGCGAGGGCGACCGGGCCTACGACACCTGCGTCTACAGCGTCGCCGAGGTCGAGCGCATCGCGCGCGTCGCCTTTCGCCTCGCGCGCCGCCGCGTGACGAGCGTCGACAAGGCCAACGTGCTCGAGAGCTCCCGCCTGTGGCGCGAGGTCGTCACGCGCGTCCACACGGAGGAGTTCCCCGAGCTCGAGCTCGAGCACATGCTCGTCGACAACGCGGCGATGCAGCTCGTGGCCGCCCCGCGCCGCTTCGAGGTCGTGCTCACCGAGAACATGTTCGGCGACATCCTGAGCGACGAGGCGGCCATGCTCACCGGCTCGCTCGGGATGCTGCCGAGCGCCTCCGTCGGCGCCTCCGCGCCGGGCATGTTCGAGCCGGTGCACGGCTCGGCGCCGGACATCGCCGGCACGGGACGCGCCAACCCGCTCGCGATGTTCGGCTCCGTGGCGATGATGCTCCGCTACGGGCTCGGGATGGAGGCGGAGGCGGCCCGGTTAGAATCGGCCGTCGATCGCGCGCTGCGGGACGGGTTGCGCACTCCCGACCTGGGCGGCGAGGCAGGCACAGAGGACGCCACCCGGGCCGTCCTCGCGAACCTCTAGGAGCCCAAGCGTGCCTTCTGCGGAACTCATCTGGATGAACGGGGAGTTCGTCGCCTGGGAGGACGCGCGGGTACACGTGCTCACGCACGCCCTGCACTACGGCACCGCGGTCTTCGAGGGGGTGCGCGCCTACGAGACCGAGCGCGGCACGGCGATCTTCCGCCACGACGACCACCTCGAGCGGCTCGAGGCGTCGGCGCGGCTCTACTACATGGACCTGCCCTACTCGCGCGAGGAGCTCCGCGCGGCCACACACGAGCTGATCGTGCGGAACGGCCTCAAGAGCTGCTACATCCGCCCGATCGTGCTGCGCGGGGCCGGCGCCATGGGCCTCAACCCGCTCGACAACCCGGTCGAGGCGATGATCGCGGTCTACGAGTGGGGCGCCTACCTCGGCGAGGAGGGCAAGCGCAACGGCGTCCGCGCCAGGGTCTCCTCCTGGCGGCGGATCTCGCCCGAATCGCTCATCCCGCACGCCAAGGCGAGCGGCCAGTACCTCAACTCCGTGCTCGCGAAGATCGAGGCCACGAAGGCGGGCTACGAGGAGGCGATCCTCCTCGACCAGCAGAACAACGTCTGCGAGGGCACGGGCGAGAACATCTTCGTGGTGCGCCACGGGCGGATCGCAACGCCCGGGCACACCGCCAGCATCCTGGACGGTGTCACCCGCAAGTCGATCATCCAGATCGCCACGGACCTCGGCTACGACGTCGAGGTGCGGGACATCGCGCGCTCGGAGCTCGTCCTCTCCGACGAGGTGTTCCTCACCGGCACGGCCGCCGAGCTCACCCCCGTGCGCGAGATCGACGACCTCGAGCTCGGGCCGCCCGGGCCGATCACGCGGGAGATCGCGCGGGTGTTCGACGACGCCCTCCACGGGCGCGACCCGCGCTATCTCGGCTGGCTCGACGTCGTCCCGGTAGCATCCCGGGCGTGACCGCGGCGCGCGAGCGAATTACGTAGACGGCCGCCTAGGCCGTCCGCCCTCCGCTCGTCCCAGCCCCGACCGCGCTCACACGATGACCTCCGAACACGTAGTCCTGTACGACACGACGCTCCGCGACGGCATGCAGGGCGACGGCATGTCGCTCTCGGCCGAGGAGAAGCTGCGCGTCGTGCACGCCCTCGACGGCCTGGGCGTCCAGCTGATCGAGGCCGGCTTCCCGGCTTCGAACCCGAAGGAGGAGGCCCTCTTCCAGCTGCTCGACCGCGAGCGCCTCGAGACGGCCGAGGTCGCCGCCTTCGGGATGACCCGCCGGCGCGAGCTCCGCGCCGAGGACGATCCGTCGCTGCGCCTGCTGGCCGACTGCTTCGCGCCCGTCTGCACGCTGGTCGGCAAGACCTGGTCGCTCCACCTCGAGAAGGTCACGCTCGTCGGCCGCGACGAGAACCTTCGCATGATCGAGGACTCGGTCCGCTTCCTCGTCGCCCAGGACAAGCGCGTGATCTACGACGCCGAGCACTTCTTCGACGCCTGGCGCGAGGACCGCGACTACGCGCTGCGCTGCCTGCGTGCGGCCGCCGAGGCCGGCGCGGAGAACGTCACGCTGTGCGACACGAACGGGTCGTCGCTCCCCGGGCAGGTTGCCGAGGCGACGGCCGAGGTGGTGCGCGAGCTCGACGTCCCCGTGGGGATCCACACGCACGACGACGCCGGCTGCGCGGTGGCCAACACGCTCGTCGCGATCGAGCGCGGCGCCCGACTCGTGCAGGGCACGATGAACGGCTACGGTGAGCGCTGCGGCAACGCGAACCTGGTCTCGGTGCTGCCCGCGCTGCAGCTCAAGCTCGGCTTCGAGTGCATCGAGCCGGAGCGGCTCGCGCGGCTGACCGAGGTCTCGCACTTCGTCGACGAGCTCTGCAACGTCACGCCCAACCCGAACCAACCCTACGTGGGCGCCAACGCGTTCGCGCACAAGGGCGGCATGCACGTGGCCGGCGTCAACCGTGACGCGCGCACCTTCGAGCACGTGGACCCCGCGCTGCTGGGCGGCGACCGGCGCGTGCTCGTGTCCGAGCTGTCCGGCAGGGGCACCGTGCAGGCCCGCGCCGGCAGCACCGGCGTCGAGCTCGACGACGTCACGGCCGCGCGCGTGGTCGAGCGCGTGAAGAGGCTCGAGCACCGCGGCTACCACCTCGAGGCGGCCGACGGCTCGTTCGACCTCCTGATCCGCAGGGAGGCGGGCGAGTACGAGCCGCTGTTCACGCTCGAGTCGTGGCGGGTGATCGTCGAGAAGCGGCGCGACGGCCACGTCGAGACCGAGGCGACGATCAAGATCTGGGCGGACGGCGAGCGCTACGTCCGCACCGCCGAGGGCAACGGGCCGGTTCACGCGCTCGACCGGGCGCTGCGGGCGGCCATCTGCGAGCGCTACCCCCACCTCAGCGAGATCCAGCTCGTCAACTACAAGGTGCGCATCCTCGACGAGGCGAAGGGCACCGCCGCCGTGACCCGCGTGCTGCTCGACTCGAGCGACGGCGTCGAGACCTGGGGCTCGATCGGCGTGCACGAGAACATCATCGAGGCGAGCTGGGAGGCGC
>JBLNDU010000079.1:0-5822 GCA_050261935.1 Nocardioidaceae bacterium
GTGGCGGCGTGCGGGGCATCAAGCCCGACCGCGGCGACGTGATCCTCGGCGGCGCGCTCGTGATCGCCGAGGCGATGGAGGCCGGTGGCTTCGACGCGCTCGAGGTCTCGGAGGCGGGCCTGCGCGACGGCATCTTCTTCGAGCGCCTGCTCGAGGGGCGCGACCCGCCGCTGTTCGAGGACGTGCGGCGCGAATCGGTCGAGAACCTCGCCCACCGCTTCAACTCGGACGCGCCGCACGTGGCGCACGTCGCGCGGCTGTCGCTCGAGCTGTACGACGGCCTCGCCGCGGCCGGGCTGCACGGCTTCGGCGCAGGCGAGCGGGAGCTCCTCTGGGCGGCCTGCATGCTCCACGACATCGGAACGGCGATCGACTACGACGACCACCACCGCCACTCGCGCTACCTGATCGAGCACGCCGGCCTGCCGGGCTTCAGCCCGCGCGAGCTGGCGCTCGTGGCGCTCGTCGCGCGCTGGCATCGCAAGGGCGATCCCGACGCGGGCGAGCTGGGCGACCTCCGCCAGTCCGGCGACGACGAGCGGCTGGCGCTGCTGAGCGGGGTGATCCGGCTCGCCGAGCAGCTCGAGCGGAGCCGCGACCAGGCCGTGGCCACGGTGCGCGTCGCGCAGGGCGGCGACGGCGTGCGGCTCGAGGCGCGCACGAACGGGGCCGATCCCAGCGTGGCGCTGTGGGCGGCGCGCCGCGGCGCCGACCTGCTGGAGCGCGCCCTCGGCCGCGAGCTCGAGGTCGTGGACGGCGGCTAGCGGAGCCGCGTCGAGAGCACGCCGAGTTGCGGCGAGGAGATCACGATCTCGTCGCCCGGCTCGAGCCACACGCGCGGGCGGCGCAGGCTGCCGACGCCCGCGGGCGTGCCGGTCGCGACGACGTCGCCGGGCTCGAGCGTCATGAGCGACGAGAGGTACGCCACCAGCGCGGGCACCGAGTGGACCAGCTCGGCGGTGGTCGCCCGCTGCCGGAGGTCGCCGTTCACGCGCAGCTCGAGCGCGATCGCATCGTGCGGTCCCGCCTCGTCGGGCGTGACGAGCGCCGGGCCGCACGGCGCCGAGCCGTCGAACACCTTGCCGGGCATCCACTGCGGCGTGCTGAACTGGAGGTCGCGCGCCGAGAGGTCGTTCAGCAGCGTGTAGCCGGCCACGTGCTCGAGCGCGCTCGCCTCCGGCACGTCCCTGCAGCGCGAGCCGATCACGAAGGCCACCTCCGCCTCGTAGTCCACCCTGCGGCTAGCGCGCGGCAGCTCGACCGTGGCGCCCGGCGCGGCCAGCGCGTTGGCGAACTTGGCGAAGAAGGTCGGCTTCGCGGGCAGCTCGGCGCCCTGCTCCTCGACGTGGGAGCGGTAGTTGAGCCCGATGCAGATGATCTTCCCGGGGCGGCCGATCGGCGGCAGCAGCTCCACCTCCTCGACCGGCACGCCGGGCCCCTCCAGCTGGCCGAGCGCCTCCAGCCCGCCGCGCCGCAGCAGCGTCGAGATCGTGCGCCGGTCGGCCGGCGCGTCGCCGAAGGCTGCGTCGGGTATCTCGAGCACGCGCCCGTCCCGCAGCAGGGCTGCGCGCGGCCCGGCGGCGGCGGCGATGCTCACGAGCCTCACTGGAGCCGAAGCCTATTGGGGCTCGGGCGACGTAAGCTCGGTGAGCGGTGGCGAGCGGGCGCGACAACGGATCGGTTCCGAGGGGCCGCGTGCAGCGCGCCGCCAGGGTCGGGGCGCTCGCCGGCGGGCAGACGGTGCGCGGCTACGCCACGAGGGCGGCGAACCTGACGCGCTCGCCCGACGCCCGCCGCACGGCGGCCGAGCGGCGCCACCTCGAGACGGCCGAGCAGATCTTCGAGGTCCTCGGCCAGCTCAAGGGCGCCGCCATGAAGGTGGGACAGGTGGCCTCCTTCGTGGACACCGGTGCCTTTCCGCCGGAGCTCCAGGAGCGCGTTCAGCAGAAGCTCGCCGAGCTGCGCGACTCCGCCCCGAGCGTGCCGTTCGAGGAGATGCGCAAGGTGGTGGAGCGCGACCTCGGCGAGCCGCTCGAGGACGTCTTCGACGAGTTCGACGAGCGCGCGGTGGCCGCCGCCTCGATCGGGCAGGTCTACCGCGCCGGCCTGGACGGACGCCGGGTCGCGGTCAAGGTCCAGTACCCGGGCGTGGCGGAGGCGGTGCGCGCCGACCTGCAGAACCTCGGCGTGCTGATGCGGGTCGCGAAGCGGATCGCGCCCGGGATGGACGCCAAGGCGCTCACGCGCGAGATCCGCGAGCGCCTGAGCGACGAGCTCGACTACGAGAACGAGGCGCAGAGCCACCGTGCCTTCGCGCGCGCGTGGCGCGGCCACCCGTTCGTGTTCGTGCCGGACGTGGTCACGGGGCTCTCGGGCGAGCGCGTGCTGGTCACCGAATGGGTCGACGGCACGGGCTTCGAGGACGTCCGCGCGCTCGACCGCGCCGAGCGCGACCGCTTCGGCGAGGTCGTGCTCCGCTTCTTCTTCGGCTCGATGTACCGCGATGGGCACTTCTCGGGCGACCCGCATCCGGGCAACTACCTGCTGCTCGACGACGGCCGCGTTGCCTTCCTCGACTTCGGGATGACGAAGCGGCTGCCGCGCTCGGTCCGCGAGCGCGAGCTCGCCGCGATCCGGCTCGCGATGGACGGCGAGGCGGACGCGCTCCGCGCCCAGCTGGCGGGGATGGGGTTCTTCCCCGCCGATGATGCCGAGGTGACGCCCGAGGCGCTGCTCGCGCACTTCCGCGACGTGGCGCGCTGGTACATCGAGGATCGCGAGGTAACGATCGACCGCGACCTCGTCGCCTCCGTGCTGGTGGACTTCGGCGACCCGCGCTCGCGGCACTGGCGCCTGATGCGGCGCGAGACGGTGCCGCCGGACCTGCTGCTCGGCCGCCGCATGGAGGCGCTCACCGTCGGCGTGCTGGGCCGCCTCGAGGCGACCGGGAACTGGCACCGGATCATGCGCGAGTGGGCGCACGGCGAGCCCCCGGCAACCGAGCTCGGCGAGCTCGAGGCGCGCTTCCTCGGCCGGCGGCGGCTGGCGGCCTAGCGTCGTGCCGCGGCCGAGCGCCGGCAGCAGCAGCATGCCGCTCGCCGAGGAGGGGCGCGCGCTGGCGCGCCTGCGCGCCGCCGATCCCGTGATGGGCAGGCTGATCGACGAGCTCGGCCCTCCGGACGAGGCGCTCCGCCGCCGTGGCCGCCGGCCCGGCGACGCCTACGGCGCGCTCGTCCGCTCGATCGTCGGCCAGCAGCTGTCGACGAAGGCGGCGCGCTCCATCTTCGAGCGGCTCGTTGAGCTGTTCGGCGGCCACACCCCCACGCCTCGCCAGCTGCTGGGCGCGGACCCGGAGGAGGTCCGCGCGGTCGGGCTCTCGCGAGCCAAGGTGGCCTTCCTGCGCGACCTCGCGGAGCACGTCGAGGACGGCGAGCTCGAGCTCGAGCGGCTCCCCGAGCTGCCGGACGAGCAGGTGGCCGAGCAGCTCACGGCGGTCAGGGGACTCGGCCCGTGGACGGTAGACATGTTCCTGATCTTCCATCTCGGCCGGCCCGACGTGCTGCCGGTCGGCGACCTCGGCATCCGCCGCGCCGCGCAGCTCGCCTACGAGCTCGAGGAGCTGCCCGACGCGGGCAGGCTGACGACGCTGGCCGAGCCGTGGCGCCCCCACCGCTCGCTCGCCTGCCTGTACCTGTGGAGGTCGCTGGACGCGACCCCCCAGTAGCCGCGCCGGCGGAGCCGGAGTTACGCTCGCGCGGCGATGGACGTCGGCTCGGCACTCGGCAGCGTCCTCGCGGCATTCGGCCTGTCCGGCGCCGCGGGCCTGAACGCCTGGCTGCCGTTGCTGGCGGGAGCGCTGCTCGACCGCCTGGGGTGGATCGAGCTGGCGGCGCCGTTCGACGACCTGTCGACCACGCCCGGGCTGGTCGTCCTCGCGGTCCTCCTCGTCGCCGATCTCGTCGGCGACAAGGTCCCGGCGGTCGACAGCGTGCTGCACGCGGTCGGCGCCGTCGTGGCGCCCGTATCCGGGGCGGCGCTGTTCGCCGGCCAGACCGGCGCGGAGACCGACCTGCCCGCCCTCGTGGCGGTGGTGCTCGGCGCGCTCACCGCCGGCGGCATCCACGCCGGCCGCGCCGCCGCCCGTCCGGCCGCCACGGCCGGCACGCTCGGGACCACGAACCCCGTGATCTCGGCTGTAGAGGACGGCGTCTCGGCGCTGCTGACGGCGCTGGCGTTCGTGGTGCCGATCGTCGCCGCCCTGGTCGTCGTCGCGCTGATCGTCCTGCTCGTCCAGGGCGTGCGGCGGGTGCGCGCGCGGCTGCGGCCCGGCTGACGCCCGGCGGCAGGCGAGGCGAGGCAGCCGCGGGATCGCCCGGGCCGCTCGCCTAGCATCCGCCCACGCGACCACGAACCGGCGAGGGGCGATGCACTACCGCAGGCTTGGCAGGACGGGCATCCAGGTGTCGGAGATCGGCTACGGAGCCTGGGGCATCGGCGGCGGGATGTGGCAGGGCGCCGAGGACCGCGAGTCGCTGCGGGCGCTCAACCGGGCCATCGAGCTCGGGCTGAACTTCGTCGACACCGCGCTGGTCTACGGCGACGGCCACAGCGAGCGGCTCGTCGGCCAGGTGGTCCGCGAGCGCCCGGAGCCCGTCCACGTGGCCACCAAGGTGCCGCCGAAGGGCGGCGGCTGGCCGGCCCGCCCCGGCGTGCACGCCGACGTGGCGTTCCCGGGCGCGCACGTCCGGGACTGCACGGAGCGCAGCCTGCGCAACCTCGGTGTGGAGGCGATCGACCTTCAACAGCTCCACGTCTGGAGCGACGAGTGGATCGGCCAGGGCGACTGGCTCGAGACCGTCGCGGAGCTCCGGCGCGAGGGCAAGATCCGCAACTTCGGCGTCTCGCTCAACGACCACGAGCCGGCGAGCGGCGTGCGGCTCGTCGAGACCGGCGCCGTCGACACCGTGCAGGTGATCTACAACGTCTTCGATCAGAGCCCCGAGGACGAGCTCTTCGCCGCCTGCCGCGAGCACGACGTGGGCGTGATCGTGCGCGTTCCGCTCGACGAGGGCGGGCTCACGGGGCGGATCCGGCCCGACACGGAGTTCGAGCCGGGCGATTTCCGCGCCCGCTACTTCCGCGGCGAGCGCAGGCGCGAGGTCCACGAGCGGGTGGCCGCGATCGCCACCGACCTGGGCGTCCGAGAGGACGAGGTCGCCGCGCTCGCGCTCCGCTTCGTGCTGAGCCACCCCGCGGTCTCCACGGTCATCCCGGGCATGCGCAGCGTGGCAAACGTGGAGCGCAACCTGGCGCTCGCGGACGGTGCCGGCCTGCCGGCGGAAGGGCGCGAGCGCCTGGGGGCGCACCGCTGGGAGCGCAACTTCTACCGCTGATGTGAGCGCGCGCCGGACGCGCGCCCGCGCGGCGACGGAGCTAGACGCTGCCGCAGGAGGGCTCCTCGTCCGCCACGCGGAAGGAGGAGCCGCACCCGCACGAGGCGACCACGTTCGGGTTCGAGACCTGGAAGCCAGCGCCCATGAAGCTCTCGGCGTAGTCGACCGTCGAGCCCTCGACGTAGCGCAGGCTCGCCGGATCGACGAGGATCCTGATGCCGCCGTTGTCGAAGACCTGGTCGTCGTCGCGGCGCTCGTCGAGCGCAAGCGCGTACTGGAAGCCCGAGCAGCCTCCCCCGCGGACCCCCACGCGGAGCCCGCCGTCCCCCCCGGCCTGCTGCCCCAGCATGACGTCGCGCACCTGCGCGGCCGCGAGGTCAGCGAGCATCACCATCGGGCGTTGATTGTAGCCCGGCGCGCCGAGCTAAC
>JBLNDU010000080.1:0-12264 GCA_050261935.1 Nocardioidaceae bacterium
CGTGCGGTCGCGGCGGATCCGATCGATCGCGCGGTTGCGGGCGGTGGTCACGAGCCACGCGCCCGGATTGGAGGGGATCCCCAGCCGCGGCCAGCGCTCGGCCGCGACCGCGAACGCCTCCTGCGCGGCCTCCTCGGCGAGGTCGAAGTCGCCGAGGAGGCCGACCAGGGTGGCGACGACGCGGCCCCACTCGTCGCGGAAGGCGGCGTCGAGCCGGCTCAGCGCTCCACCATGGCGTCGCTCGAATAGACCGGGAGCAAGTACTGCATCGTGCCTCTTCCGGCAGTGTGGTCGGCCCTGCGACGAACGGCAAGCGCGCTGATCGACGGCCCGCGCCGGAGCGCTACGCGACCGCGGGCGCGAGCTCGCGCCCGATGAGAGCGACCGCGTCGAGGTCCTCGTGGAGGAGGTGCTGGAGCATCACGCGCTCCACGCCGGCATCCTCGAGCTCGCGCAGCTTCGCGAGCGCCTCCGGGATCGTGCCGGCCACCCAGCTCTCCGGCAGCGCGGCGAGCGTGTCCTCCGGCTGCCCGTCGTCGCCCCGCCAGCGCCCGAGCCGGCGCGCCCGCTCGAGCAGCTCGGCGCGGTCGGAGCCGACCAGGAAGCCGGTCATGAGCGACAGTGGCAGGGGATCGCGCCCCTCCCGCTCGCACGCCTCGGCGACGCGCTGACGCCGCTCGCGGCAGTCCGCGGCCGTGGCCGAGTAGGTGTTGTACTCGTCGGCGAAGCGAGCCGCGAGGCGCGCGCTTCTGGGGCCCGCGTGGCCGCCCACGATCAGCGGCGGCCCCGGACGCTGGACCGGCTTCGGCCTCGCGTCGACGTCTTCCAGGCGGTAGTGGCGCCCCGCGAAGCTCGAGGCGCCGTCCGCCCACAGCCGCCGGACGACCTCGAGCTGCTCCTCGAGCACCTCCATCCGCTCCGACGGGGCGGGGAACGGGAAGCCGAAGGCGGTGTGCTCGGCCTCGAGCCAGCCCGCGCCCATGCCGAGCTCGACTCGGCCGCCCGAGACGTGGTCGACCGTGGCCGCCGACTTGGCGAGCACGGCGGGGTGGCGAAACGTCGCCGGGGAGACGAGCGTGCCGAGCCGCAGCGTCGTCGTGACCGCCGCGAGCGACGCGAGCGTGGTCCAGGCGTCGAGCGAGCCCCGCCCGAAAGCTCCCTGTACGGACAGGTAGTGGTCGGAGCGGAACAGCGTCTCGACCCCGTGCCGCTCGCAGGCGTCGGCGATCGCCCGCCAGTCGTCCCAGGAGACGTCCTCCTGCCCCTCGATCATCAGGCAGAGGCGCACTGACTGCGGTTACCCGGCCGGCGGCGCAGGCCAAACCGGCGCGGCGGAGAGAAGGAGGCCTGGTGGGAGAGCTGGATGGAAGGGTCGCCCTCGTCACCGGGGCGAGCGGCGGGATCGGGGCGGCGGTGGCGGCGGCGCTCCACGGCGCCGGCGCGGCGGTCGGCCTGCTCTCGCGTCGCGGCGCCGATCTCGGCCTGGAGCGCGGGCTGGGCTTGAGCTGCGACGTGCGCGATCGGGCCGCCGTCGGGCGCGCGACGGAGGCCGTCGTCGCGCGCTTCGGCGGGCTCGACATCGCCGTCGCGAACGCCGGAGTCGGCGCATACGGCCCCTTCCTCGAGCTGCCCCCGGAGCAGATCGAGGCGATGATCGACGTCAACTTGAAGGGCACGCTCCACACGGCCGCCGCCGCGCTCCCGCACCTGATCGAGTCCGCCGGCGGCGACTTCGTGGCGCTCGCGAGCGTGGCGGGCGTGCGCGCCTTCCCCGGCGAGGCGGTCTACAACGCCTCGAAGTTCGGGCAGGTCGGGTTCACGCGCGCGCTCGACCACGAGCTGCGCGAGCACGGCGTGCGGGCGACCTGCATCTGTCCGGGAGGGGTGCGCACCGAGTTCGCGCTCGGTGCCGGCAGGCGGGCCGACGACCCCGAGCTCGCGCAGATGATGGCGCCGGAGGAGGTGGCCGACGTCGTGCTGTTCGCGGTCACGCGCCCGCGGGGCGTACGGATGCTGACCACGACCTTCCGCCCGATGAGCGAGCCGTCGTGGGGGTAGTCACCTCTCGTCGGCCGGACCCGCCCTGGTTCAGCGTGGCGGCGAAGCGAGCGAGCGCCGGAGGCGCACCTCGGGCGCGTGGCCGAGCTCAGGCACGCTCTGCTCGCCGCCGTCCCGGCTGAAGCCACAGCGCTCGTAGAAGGCGTTGGCGCGCGCGCCCTGGGCGAACGACCACAGCGTGACCTCGTCGAACCCACGCGTGCGCAGCTCGTGGAGCGCGCGCGCCACGAGCGCCGTGCCGGCCTTCCGCCGCCATGAGGGCGGATCGACGAACAGCGCGTGGATCTCACCCACCCCGGCGCCGTCCGCGTCGCGGCTCGGGCCGAAGGCGCAGAACCCCACGGGCGCCCCGTCGAGCTCGGCGACGACCCGCGACCGGGAGGGATCGGCGCTGTGCGCCCGCAAGCGCTCGATCAGGTGCTCGGCGGTGGGCTCGAGCTCGTTCGGCACGATGCCGGGGAACGCCGCGCGCCAGCCCGCCAGCTGAACGGCGGCCATCGCCTCGAAGTCCGCGGGGCGAGCCGCCCGGACGCGCCCGTCGCCACGAGGCGGGGTTGTCGGGAGGTCCACCACTGCGCTCGCCTGCCGATCAGCGTGAGCCCGGCGACGCGGTCTTGAGCCCCCGCGCCTCCGCCGCGCTGAGCAGACGACGGTCGTAGGCGACGAGCTCATCGACGTCGATGTCGAGGGCGGTCGCCAGATGGAGCGCATCGAGCGTCCTGACCTCGCGAGACGCAAGCGTGGCGGCGCTCCGGAGCAGGCGATCACTCACGTCAACGAGTAGGCACGCGTTCAGCAGCCGTCGCGTCTCCTGCTGGACCTCCTCTGCCGGATTGGCGATCCGCGTCGCCCGCGGTACCTCGACGAGGGCGATCCGGCTGGTGGCGAGCACCGCATGGTCGGCCAGGTGGCTTCCGAGAGCCGCGCTCTCCGCCTCGTGGATCACGAGCTTCACGAGCGCCGAGGAATCGACGTAGAGCAGGCGGCCTTCAGCGCTCAGCGCGGTCGTCCTCGATCGCCTCTGCGGCGGTGAGCTCCCCCGTGACCGGGAACCGCCGAAGTGGCTGCTCGAGAGGAGTTGGGGGTGTCGCGTCGCCGCTCGTGACGAGCCGCCCGACCCGATCGCGGGGTAGGGGCGCGAGCACCGCCACCGGGACGCCGTCGTGCGTGACCTCGAGCGTCTCGCCGTTGCGGACTCGTCGGATCGTGGCCGTGAGCGTGTCGCGGAGCTCGCGGATACCGATCCGACCGCCCATGTGACCACACGTTACCACACACGACCAGCGCGCCGCATGCGTCCGGGTCGATGCGCGCCCCCTCGACGTGTCCGCCGAACGACGCGAGTGGCCGCCGGCTAAGCGCGCGCCGGGCGCGCGCCGAGCAGCCTCCGTAGGCGGTGAAGCCAGCCGCGGCGCCTCGGGCTCGAGTCGAGCTGACGCCTGCGCAGCTCGAGCAGCGCGACGAGCTCCGCCGTGGGCTCGAACGGATCGGCCACGACGCGGCCGCTGCCGAGCGGCAGCGCCGCCAGGATGCGCGCGCTCGACTCCGCGACCAGCGCCGGACGCTCGGGAATCGGGGCGCTGTCGAGCGCGGCCAGCCGCGCGAGCGCGGCGTCGTCGCCGAGATGGGCCTCGCGCACCGCCACGCGCGGACGCCCTGATGTATGTCGGTCGCTGTGGTACATGGGCTCCTCGACCTGTGGTACAAGCTTCCCAGGGAACACCCGAGCAGGTAAAGTAGCGGGAGATCAGGCACCCGCAAATGTCGTACAAGATCAACTTGTCTCAACTGGACCGGGCTGCCGACGTCTCGCTCACGCAGCAGCTCGTCGACCGCTTCGCCGCCGCGATCGAAGCCGGCGAGCTCGCACCTGGCGAGAAGCTTCCACCGACGCGCCAGCTCGCGGCCGACGTGGGCGTCAACCACCTGACCGCCGCGCGCGTCTACCGGCGCCTCGCCGAGCGCGGCTACGTGACGGCGAGCGTCGGTCGCGGCACGTTCGTGCGCGGGCTCACGCCGGCGGCCTCCGACGAGCGCGGCGAGGACTGGCAGGTCTACGCGCTGCCCGAGCGCGAGACGCGCTACCAGGAGCAGGTCCTGGCCGACGCCTTCGCGTATGCGAACGCGCCCGGCATGGTCTCGCTGGCCACCGGCTCGTCCGCGCCCGACTTCCATCCCACCGCCGAGCTCGCGCGCATCACGGCCGACGTGTTCGCCGAGGAGGGCGGCGCCGCAATCTCGTACCTGACGCCCGAGGGGTACCTCGGTCTTCGGGAGCAGATCGCGGAGCGCGGCAGGCGGCACGGCTACGCCACCGGGCCGGAGGAGATCGTCGTCACCTCGGGGGCGCAGCAGGCGATCCACCTCGTCGCCCAGGCCGTGCTGGAGGACGGCGACGTCGCGGCGATCGAGTCGCCCACCTTCGCTGGGATGCTGTCGGCGCTGCGCGGGTCGGGCGCGCGCGTGTTCGGCGTGCCGGTCGACGAGCACGGGCTCGACGTGGACGCGCTCGAGCGCCTGCTCGAGCGGCAGGAGCTCAAGCTCGTGGCGCTCCAGACCGCCTGCCAAAACCCCACCGGGCGCGATCTCTCCGACGACCGGCGCGAGCGCCTCGCGCGGCTCGCCGTGGAGCGCAACCTGTTCGTGCTCGAGGACCGCGTCTACGCCGACGCCCGCCTCGAGGGAAGCACGCCGCGGCCGCTGCGCGAGCTGGCCCCCGCGCACGTGATCAACGTCAACTCGCTCTCGAAGGTCGTGGGCGGTGGCCTGCGGGTCGGCTGGATCGCGGCCCGCGGCCCCGTGCTGGAGCGGCTGACCACGCTCAAGCTCGAGGACGACTTCCACACGGCCACGCTCGTCCAGCACATCGTCGCCCGCTTCCTCGGCTCAGGCGCCTACGACCGCCACCTGGAGCGCACGCTGCCCCGCTACCGGGAGCGCCGCGACGCCCTGCTCACGTCGCTCGAGCGCCACCTCGCCGGCGAGTACCGGGCGGACGTGCCGCACGGCGGACACCACGTCTGGGTGACGCTCGAGCGTCCCGTCGACGAGCGCGCGCTCTACTCGGAGGCGGTGCGCCAGGGCGTGACGTTCTTGCCGGGCGGCGCCCTGACGGCGGAGCGGCGCTCGCAGACGTCGTTCCGGCTCTCCTTCTCGCTGCTCGACGCGCCCGCGCTCGACGAAGGGGTGAGGCGGCTCGCGCGGGCGCTGCGCGAGGTGCGCCGCCGCGGGCGCCGGTCCCTCGCGCTGCCACCGTCCTAGTAGACGAGCTCGCGGGGCGACGGGAACGGCGGAGAGTTGTCTCGCCCACGCGCCACGTACAGTTGCCGAGCATCGAGTCCGCGCTGCGGGGGAGGGAGCGATGGGGCCGGAGGGCCTCGAGGGGTCGGCGATGAGCCTCACGGCACGCCTGCGCGAGCCAGCGGGCGAGCCGGAGGGCGCGCTCATCCTGCTGCACGGCCGCGGCGTCGACGAGCACGACCTGTTCCCGCTGCTCGACCTGCTCGACCCGACTCGGCGGCTGCTCGGCGCGACGCCGCGCGGGCCGCTCTCGCTGCCGCCGGGGGGCGCCCACTGGTACGTCGTCCGCCGCGTCGGGCATCCCGACCGCGAGACGTTCCTGGCCGTGCTGCCAGCGCTCGCCGCGTGGCTCGACGCCCTCCTCGCCGAGCGCGGCCTGGCGCACCGTCAGGCCGTGATCGGCGGCTTCTCGCAGGGCGCCGTGATGCCCTACGCGCGCCGCCTCGGGGCCGGCCCGCCGGCACCGGCAGGCCTGCTCGCGCTGAGCGGCTTCATACCGTCGGTGGAGGGCTTCGAGCTCGATCTCGGCGATCGCGAGGGGCTTCCCGTTGCGATCGGCCACGGCGCCTACGACCCCGTCATCCAGGTCGACTTCGGACGCGAGGCGCACGGCCGGCTCGCCGCTGCCGGCGCCGACGTGCTCTACCGCGAGTCACCGATGGGCCACTCGGTCGACCCGCGCTTCGTGAGCGGGTTGCCGAGCTGGGTGGTGGGCGCGCTCCGCCGCGAACGGCCCTGAGCGCCTGCGTCCCGCCCGACTGCCCTACGAACCGCCCGGCTCAGGCGACCGGACCGGCCGCCAGCGCGTCGAGGTCGCCCGCGAGCTCGTCGCCGAGGTCGCCCACGAGGTCGTCGCAGGGCACGTCGAGCGCATTGGAGCTCGCGATCACGTTGCGGGCGCCGCGATCGCCGGTCGCGTCCCGCAGGCGGGCGATCAGCTCCTGCTCGAGCAGCAGGGGGTGCGCGGGCCGGCCGAGGTAGGACGCGCGCACCGCGGCGGAGCGCCCGCGCGCGGCCAGCAGCCGGCGGACGACGTCGGGCGTCCGCAGCGTCCCGTCGGCGAGCGCCACGACCACGGCTGCGGCGCCGTCGAGCTCGGCGAGCCCGCGCGCGAGAAGCGCCGCCTGACAGACGTACGGCTCCGCGAGGACCGGGTCGGCGCCGCGCAGGTCGAGCTCCTCGACGAGCTGGTCCGCGATCGCGGGCAGGACGAGCACGATGGGACCGAGCGGCGACGCCGCCATCGCGCGGAGCGCGGGCTCGATCTCCTGCGCCGACTCGCTGGTGCGTCGGAAGCGCCGTGGCCGCGAGCCCGCCAGCACGATGCCTCCGATCGGTCCGCCTGAGCGCATGGTGATTCTGGCTCGTTCCCCGGTCTGGGGCATCTGAACCGTCCCCCTCCGAACCGAGGGGGAAGCGGTGCGAGCTGCCCCGGCTACCCTTCGCCGCCGACGTGGCGAGCCGCAGGGAGCAGAAGGAGGCGCTCCGGCGCGAGCGAGAGGAGCGCGAGCGGCGCGCGCGCGAGGCGGAGCAGCGCAAGCGGCTGGTTGGGTACGGCGTCGGAGCGGCGCTAGTCCTCGCGGCGCTGGCCGTGGTCTCGATCCTGCTCCTGGGCGGCGGCGGGGGCGGCCAGGCGCGCGCCGCCGTGCTGCCCGACGGCGGCCAGGTGCCCGCGCAGCGGCTGACGAGCCTGAGCAAGGCGGCGTCCGCCGCGGGCTGCCGGCTGACCTCGCAGCGGGCGTCGAGCAGGGAGCACACGCGCAGCCCGGACGAGCGGGTGCGCTACGCCACGGATCCGCCCAGCTCGGGGAGGCACTACCTCGAGCCCGCGCCCGACGGCGCCTACCCGACCGCCCCGAGCGACGAGCGGGTGGTCCACAGCCTCGAGCACGGCCGTGTCGTGGTGTGGTTCAAGCCGTCGCTCCCCGCCGCCACGCGGGCGAACCTCAAGGCGCTGTTCGACGAGCACTCGTTCCTCGAGCTGCTCGTGCCGCGCGCGAGGATGCCGTACGCGGTGGCCGCCTCGGCCTGGACGCGCGACCCGGAGCCGCTCGGCACGGGCCACCTGCTGACCTGCCCACGCTTCCACCGGGCGACGTTCGACGCGCTGCGAGCCTTCAGCGCCGAATACCGCGGGAAGGGGCCGGAGACGGTCCCGTAGCGGGGCCGCTGCGAGCGCGCTTGCAGGAGGCGCCTCCTGCAAGAGAACCTGCAGGTGCGCAACCGAAGCGGCGCGGGCGTGTTTCGGGCTCAGTGAAGCTGCTCGCCTCGGCAGCCGCGCTCGCCTGCGCCGTCGTGGCCGTGGTGGCGTCGCCCGCACTGTCGGTGGGCCGTGACCCCCCCACGCCGGTCGACTTCGAGCTCGCGCCGCAGTCCGGCGCCGCGCACGCGGCGGGCGTCGGCCTGATCTCGCGCCCGCTGCGGGCGCCGAAACGCTTCAACCTCGTCGGGATGCGCTGGCGCGGCGGCGGCGAGCCGCGCATCGCGATCCGGACGCGCCGCGCCGGTGGGCGCTGGACGCGCTGGCGGGCGCTCCCCGTCGATCGCGCGGACAACCCCGATCGCCGCGCTCGCGAGCCGGACGTCGCTGCGTCCGACCCCGCCTGGGTCGGCGAGGCGGATGAGATCCAGTACCGCACGAGCCGTCGCCTGCCGGGGCTCCGGCTCCACTTCGTGAACGTGAAGGGGACTGCCACCGCCGCGGACCGCCGCCGCACGGCGCTCCGGCGGGCGGCGCACGCCGCGCTCGCCCCGATCGCCGGACTGCTCGGCGCGCGCTCCGCCACCGCGCAGGAGGCGATGCCGAGCTTCGTGAGCCGGGCCCAGTGGGGCGCCGCCGCCTGCCCTCCGCGGAGCGCGCCGGCCTACGGGACCGTCAAGGCGGTGTTCGTCCACCACACGGTCAACACGAACGACTACACGCCCGCCGAGGCGCCGCAGATCGTGCTCGCCATCTGCCGCTACCACCGCAACAGCAACGGCTGGAACGACATCGGCTACCAGGCGCTCGTCGACCGCTTCGGGACCCTCTACGAGGGACGCGCCGGCGGCCTCGACAAGGCCGTGGTGGGCGCGCAGGCGCAGGGCTACAACGCCGAGAGCGCCGGGATCGCGAGCCTGGGCGACCACACGACGACGCCGGCCTCGAGCGCGGCGCTCGACGGGATCGCCCGCTACGTGCGCTGGAAGCTGCCGCTGCACGGCGCACCGACGGCCGGCGGCGTGACGCTCACGAGCGCCGGAGGGCCCCTGAACCGCTACCCGAGCGGCGCGCCGGTTCCGGTCGAGCGCGTGTCCGGGCACCGAGACGGGGACGCCACGAGCTGCCCCGGCGAGGCGCTCTACGCGCAGCTCCCCGAGCTGCGACGTCGCGTGGGCGGCGTGCTGCCGGCCGTGCCGGGCACCGCGCTCGCGGCGAGCCTCACGCCGACCGTGATCGACCACGGGGCGAGCGCCCGCCTCGACGCTCAGCTCAGCGGCCCGAGCGGGGGTCCGCTCGGGGGCGAGAGCGTCCAGATCCAGATGCGCAGGGCGGGGCGCTGGCGCCTCGTGCGCGCGCTCGGCACGGATCCCGCCGGGCGGATCAGCGCCACGCTGCGGGAGCGGACGAGCTCGCTGCTGCGCGCGCGCTTCGGCGGGCGAGTCGGGCTGGCGCCCGCCTCCTCGCGCTCGCTCAGGCTCGGCGTGCGGGCGGTCGTCCGGCTGCCGCGGCCGCCCGGGCGCGGTGTGCGCGGCGCGCCGCTGCTCGCGCGCGGGACGGTGGCGCCGGCGCGGCGCGCGGTCTGGCAGCGGCTCGAGCTGCAGAGGCGCGGGCGCTGGGTTCGGGTCGGGCTCAAGCGGGTCGCGGTGCGCCGCGGTCGCTTCATCGCCTCGTTCGTGCCTGCCGGCACCGGCCTGTACCGCGCCTTCGTCATCGCGCCGCGCTACAGCTCGAACGAGCGCGGCAGCTCGCGCGCCTGGGTGGTCCGGGTCGTGAGCGGGCGGGCGCCGGGCGGCGCCGCCGCGCCGCGCTAACGCGGCGGCTGGCCCCAACCCTGGTGCAGGTCCTCGCTGTAGAGGCCGTGCCCCGTAAGCAGCATGCGTGCGGTGCGGGCGAGGATGCGCAGGTCGAGCGCCGGCGAGCGATGGTCGACGTACCAGACGTCGAGCTCGATCCGCTCGGGCCAGGACAGCGCGAGGCGCCCGTTCACCTGAGCCCAGCCCGTGATCCCCGGCTTGACCTCGAGGCGCCGCCGCTGGCGGGGCGTGTAGCGGTCGACCTGCTCCTGGATCGTCGGACGGGGGCCGACGAGCGACATCTCGCCGCTCAGCACGTTGAAGAGGTTCGGCAGCTCGTCGAGCGACAGGCGCCGCAGCAGCCGTCCGACGCGCGTGATGCGCGGATCGTCCGCGACCACGTAGATCCCGGCGCCCATCCGCTCCGCCCCGCGCACCATCGTGCGGAGCTTCCAGAGCTCGAACGGCACGCCGTCCTTGCCCACGCGGCGCTGCCGGTAGAAGGCGGCGCCGCCGTCCTCGAGCCGGATCGCCACGATCGCGGCCAGCAGCAGCGGCGAGCTCACGGCGAGCGCGACAGCGCCCAGGATCAGGTCGAGAACGCGCGAGAGCGCGGCGCTACCGTTGCGCCGGGCCCGATGCGGATCCTCTACCTGCACCAGTTCTTCATGACCCGCGCCGGCATCGGAGGCACGCGCTCGTACGAGTTCGCGCGGCGCTTCGTGTCCAACGGGCACGACGTGACCATCGTAACCGCGGCGCAGGGGGACGAGCCGCCGCGTCGGATCGTGGACGGCGTGGAGGTGCTCGCGATCCGCGCCGGCTACGCCGACTACGTGGGCGCCACGAAGGTCGGCTACGGCCGTCGCGCGCTCGCGCTCGCGCGCTTCGCCGCGGCCGCCACGCTGACCGTGCTGCGCCTGCCGCGACCCGACGTCGTGTACGCCACCTCCCCGCCGCTCACGATGGCCCTGCCGGCGCTCGTCGCCGCGCGCCGGCACCGCGCTCCGCTCGTCTTCGAGGTGCGCGACCTGTGGCCGGAGGCTCCGATCCAGATGGGCGCGCTCGCGAACCCGCTCGCTCGGCGCGCGGCGCGGGCGCTCGAGCGGCGCGTCTACCGGAGCGCCGCGCACGTGATCGCCCTCTCGCCGGGCATTCGGGCCGGCGTGATCGCTGCGGGCACGCCGCCCGAGAAGGTCACGCTGGTGCCGAACGCATCCGACCTCGAGCTGTTCTCGCCCGCCCTCGACGGCTCGGCGGAGCGCGAGCGGCTCGGCGTTGGCGACCGCTTCGTGTGCTCGTACTTCGGCACCATGGGCGAGGCGAACGACCTCACGCAGGTGATCGAGGCCGCCGCCCTGCTCGAGCGCCGTGGCGAGAACGGCGTCGTGTTCGTCCTGCTCGGGGACGGCAAGCGCCGCGCCGAGCTCGAGGAGCTCGCGGAGCGGCGCGGCGCGCGCAGCGTGGTGTTCGTGGACCCGGTGCCGGACAAGTCGTCCGTGGCGCGCCTCGCCGCCGCCTCGGACGCCTGCCTCACGATCTTCAAGGACGTGCCGATCCTCTACACCTGCTCGCCCAACAAGCTGTTCGACACCTTCGCCGCCGGCCGCGCCGCGATCGTCAACACGCCCGGCTGGCTCCAGCGGCTCGTGGAGGACAACGAGGCCGGCCTCTACGCGCGTCACGGCGACCCGGCCGACCTGGCCGCGAAGGTCGTCCGGCTGCGCGACGACCCGGCGCTGACGCGCCGCCTCGGCGCCAACGGGCGCCGCCTGGCGGAGCGCGAGTTCAGCCGCGACGAGCTCGCCGAGCGCGCGCTCGGCGTGCTCGAGCGCGCCGCCGCGGCGCGCTGATGCTGCTCTCCTACTGCGTCGTCAACACGAACGGGCGGGACTACCTGCTCGCCTGCCTCGACGCGATCGAGGCGGGCCACCCGCAGGGCGTGGAGCACGAGGTGCTCGTGCTCGACAACGCCTCGGACGACGGCTCGCTCGAGGCGCTGCAGGGGCGCCCTAGCGTGCGCGTGCTCGCTCTGGCGCGCCGGACCGGCAAGGCGGAGAACGACTCAGCGCTCCTGCGCGAGGCGCGCGGCCGCTTCTGCCTGCTGCTGAACGAGGACTCGGAGCTGCGCCCGGGGGCGGCGGCGGCGCTGCTGGACGCGCTCGAGGCCGACCAGGGGGCCGCCGCCGCGGCCGCCCAGCTCCTGACGACGGAGGGGCGCGAGAAGGCCTGCGCCTGGCGCGAGCCCGACCTCGTCTGGGCGCTCGCCGCCGCGGTGGGCCTGCACAACCGCGCGGCGGTGCAGAGCCGCGGCGACCGCGTGCGCGAGGTGGCCTGGGCGCAGTCGAGCGCGCTGCTCGTGCGACGCGCCGCCGCCGAGGCGGTCGGCTTCCTCGACCCGGCCTTCTTCGTCTACTCCGACGAGACGGACTTCTGCCGGCGGCTGCGCGACGCCGGCTGGCGCGTGCTCTACGTGCCGAGCGCTCGCGCCGTGCACCACGACCAGCTCTCGACGGATCCCGTGGCGGTGAGGCGGCGGATCGTCGAGTTTCACCGTGGACGCGACCTCTACATGCGCAAGCACCACTCGGCGCCCGAGCGGCTGGCGTGCCGGGCCCTCTGGGCCTGGTTCTACGCGCTGCGCCTGCTCGTGGCGGCGCTGCGGCGCGAGGACGCACTGCGCTACCGGCTGCACCTGGCGCAGGAGCTGCTGCCACGGCGCGGCGCCGGGATCCGCGAGGCGGCCGACGCCCACAACCGGCGGCTCGCGGCGCAGGCCGCGGGCGGAACCGCCGGTTCGGCTGACTAAGGTCTGCCGCGAGCGCGCATGGAGCATCCCGACCTCGCCCAGATCGCCGCGCTCGCCGGCGCGCTCGGGTCGGCGCTCGTGCTGCTCGGGAGCGGGCGCCG
>JBLNDU010000081.1:0-2779 GCA_050261935.1 Nocardioidaceae bacterium
CTGCGCAAGGTGCGCCCGAGCGAGTTCAACGACCTCGTGGCGCTCGTGGCGCTCTACCGACCGGGCGCCATGCGCTACATCGACACCTACGCGCGCAACAAGCGCGACCCGGGCGCCGTGCAATACCTCGACGAGCGGCTGCGCCCGATCACCGACTCGACCTACGGCGTCATCCTCTACCAGGAGCAGTCGATGCAGATCGCCAAGGCGGTCGCCGGCTTCTCGGGGCCCGAGGCCGACGACCTGCGCAAGGCGATCGGGAAGAAGCTGCGCGACAAGATGGCGGCGCTCAGGGACCGCTTCTTCGCGGGCGCGCGGGCGAGCGGCACGTCCGAGCCGGTGATCAGGGAGCTGTGGTCGGTCAACGAGGCCGCGGCGGACTACTCCTTCAACCGCTCCCACGCGGCCTGCTACGCGCTGATCTCCTACCGCACGGCGTGGCTGCGGGCGAACTACCCCGCCGAGTACATGGCCGCGCTGATCTCGTCGGTCATGTCGACGAAGGACAAGGTGCCCTTCTTCGTCTCGCGCTGCGAGGAGATGGGGATCGAGGTGCTGCCGCCCGACGTGAACGAGTCGGGCCACGACTTCAAGGTCATCCACCGCCCCGGCGAGGCGTCGCCGGGCCAGGTCCGCTTCGGCCTCGACGCGGTGAAGAACGTCGGCGCGCAGGCCGTGGACGCTGTGCTCGAGGCGCGCGCCGAGGGGGGGCCGTTCAGCTCGATCTGGGACTTCTGCCGGCGGGTCGACTGCCGCTGCATGGGCAAGCGGGCGATCGAGGCGCTCGTCAAGTGCGGCGCGCTCGACTCGACCGGCGCCACGCGCACCGGCATGCTCGCGGTGCTGCCGCAGGCGCACGCGGCCGGCGCCAAGGAGCAGGAGGACGCGGAGCTCGGCCAGGGCTCGTTCTTCGACCTCGAGCACGGCGGCGCCACGGAGCGCCAGCCGGACCTGCCGGTGCCGAGCCTCCCGGACGAGCGCGAGGCGATCGGCACGATGGAGAAGGAGACGCTCGGGCTGTTCCTCTCGAGCCATCCCCTCAAGGAGCTGCGACCGGCGCTGCGGGCGCGCGTCGACTGCTCGCTCGCCGAGCTCGAGGGGAGGCCGGACGGCGACTGGGTCACGGTCGGCGGCATGATCGCCGAGTGCAAGCGGATCCGGACGAAGAAGGGCGATCCGATGCTGTTCGCCACGCTCGACGACCTCGAGGGACAGGTCGAGCTGCTCGTGTTCAACTCCGCCTACGCCGACAACGCCGACAAGCTCGACGTCGACCGCGTCGTGGTCGTGCGCGGCCGCGTGGACCACAAGGAGGCGGGGGAGACCAAGCTGATCGCGCACGAGGTCGAGCCGTTCGAGCCCACGCCCGAGGAGCTGGAGCGCGCCGCCGCTGCGCCGGCGACGCCCGCCGTGCGGCGCATCACGCTGCAGGTCGCGGCGGGCGTGCCGGCCAGCTTCCTAGACGAGCTGAAGGACGTGGTCGGCCACCACCCGGGCGAGTGGGAGCTGATGCTCGAGGTCGGCCGGCGGCGGCTCCTGCTGGGGCCGGCGTTCCGGGTCTCCGCGGACGGCGCCTGCCGGGCCGAGCTCGGCGCGCTGCACGGCGCCGCGCGGCTCGTGGCCTGACGCCGGCACCGGCGCGCGTGCGCCACGTCGCTGGCGCGCGCCGCACGAAAGGCCGGGGCTACACTTGCCAGGTGACGCCCTCCAGGCTGGCGCAGGACATCCACGAGTGCCGCCAGTGCTGCGCCTTCTGCGACCGGATCGTGCACCCCTCCGGCTGCATCGAGGCCGGCTGCCGCTACCTCTACCTCTACGACGACGAGGAGAGCGGGCGTCGCTTCATGGGCTGCATGCAGAAGGTGTTCCGCGGCGAGATCGACACGGAGCTGTTCGCGCACGCGGAGCGCACGCGGCACGGCTTCGGCGGCGTCAAGACGAGCGGCGTGCCGCTCCCGCAGTGCCGCATCACGGTCGAGCGCGCCTACGACGGCAGCGACGAGGCGTTCGACTGCGTGAACCCGGCGTTCTTCGAGCGGCCGGTGCTCGACGAGGCCTTCGATCTGCGCGACGCGCTGTAGCGCCTGACGGGCTCAGCGCCGTCGGCGGCGCGCGCGCAGGCCGTTGCGGCGCAGCTCCCTGGCTCGCTCGACGTCGGCCCGCTCGGGCGCCTTGCCCCCGAAGCCGGGGCCCTCGAACAGCGCGGGGAGCCCGTCGAAGCGGGGCTCCGAGAGGAACGCCGCGCAGCCGCGCGCGCCCAGCTCCCCCTCGCCGAGCGGGGCGTGCCGGTCCGCGTTCGAGCCGAGCGCCGCCCTCGAGTCGTTCACGTGCAGGCAGCGCACGCGCTCGAGGCCGACGACCTCCACGCAGTCGTCGATCACCGCGGCGAGCTTGTCCGCCGTCCTGATGTCGAATCCGCTCGCCAGCATGTGGCAGCAGTCGAGGCAGACGCCGAGCCGCTCGCCGGCGCCGGCGCCCTCGATCAGCGCGGCCAGCTCCGCGAACGAGCGGCCGAGCGTGTTGCCCCCGCCCGCGGTGTCCTCGAGCAGCAGCGGGCAGCGCTCCGACTCGGCCAGCGAGGCCGCGAACGCCTCGGCGGCGCGGCCGATCGCCTCGTCGTGCGGCTCGCCGAGCGTCGAGCCCGGATGGACCACCACACCGTCCGCGCCGATCGCGTCCCCCATGCGCAGGGCGTGCACGAGCGAGGTGATCGACTTCGCACGGATCTCGCGATCGCGGCTGGCGCAGTTGATCAGGTAGACGGCGTGGATGACGACCG
>JBLNDU010000082.1:0-4791 GCA_050261935.1 Nocardioidaceae bacterium
TGAGCGACACGCTCAATGGTGACGGGGAGGCGGTCCGTCGCCACGCTGGCTGGTGATGAGGGGCGCCGCTCGGTGGCGTGGGCGACAGGATGTTGGTGATCCTGTTGATTGAGGCCCCCTCGCCGAAACCTTGACGCGGTGACGTGGCGAGGGGGCCGTGACGCCGTTGGAGGACGTCGTGCTGATCGTCGCAGACGACCGTGCGGTGGTCGAGGCGGATCTCGCCGCCGGCCGCTTGGTGTGCCCGCGTTGTGATGCGGGCGTGTTGGGAGGCTGGGGCTGCGCGCGGCTGCGCGCGGCTCGCACCCAGCAGGGGGTGCGGCGGCTGCGACCGCGTCGCGGTCGCTGCCGCTGGGAGAGCTGCCGGGCGACGCATGTGCTGCTGCCCGACGTGTGCCTGGCGCGCCGCCGCTATGTCGTGGAGGTGATCGGCGCGGCGCTGTTGGGGCTGGGGCGGGAGGGGTATCGGCGGGCGGGGGAGCGGCTCGGGGTGCCCGGGGAGACGGTGCGCGATTGGCGGCAGCGGTTCCGGTTGCGGGCCGAGCTGATCGTCGCGCACTTTCTGCGCTGGGCGCGGGCGCTCGACGGGTCGCTGGATCCGCCGGCCGGGGACGGGTCGCTGGCTGGGGAGGCGCTTGAGGCGATCGGCGTGTGCACGAGGCTGGCGTCGCTGGTCTTGCGGTCCAGACCGGCGTGGTCGTGGGTGTCGGCGCTGACCGGCGGCGGCTTGTTGGCGATCAACACGAGCGCGCCTTGGCCTGTGCCTGAGTGACCGGCATCCTGGCCGGCCGTCGGTGTCGACGACGGTCAGGAGGCGATGTGGACAGGGCGCAGCAGATCGGGGTGTTCCGCTGGCGGGTCATCGGCGAGGCGGCCGATGTGTCGTTGTCGGCGCGGGAGCGCGGAGCGCTGGTCCGCTCGCTGGCGGTCAGGGAGCATCTGGGGCTCGACGGGCAGTCGGTCAGGGTGTCGCGCACGACGCTGGATCGCTGGGTCCGCGCGTATCGGGAGGGCGGGTTCGAGGCGCTGGTGCCGGCGCCGCGGCGCGTTGCGAACCGCACGCCGGAGCGGTTGCTGGAGCTGGCGGTGGCGCTGCGGCGCGAGCAGCCGGCCAGGACGGCGGCACAGATCCACCGGATCCTCGTCGAGGCGGAGGGCGGCGCGCCGTCGGCGCGCACGATCCAGCGGCATCTGGTCGCTGCGGGGCTGCCGTGGAAGGGCCAGCTGGTGGCGCGCGCGTTGGGTCGCTTCGAGGCCGAGTCCCGCAACGAGTTGTGGACCGGGGACGCCCTCCACGGCCCGCTCATTGACGGCCACCGCACGTTCCTGTTCTGCTTCCTTGACGACCACAGCCGCCTGTTCTGCGGCTATCGCTGGGCCGCACGGGAGGACGTTTTGAACGCGTCGCGGGCGCTGCGGGCGGGGATCGCCGCACGCGGCGTCCCGAAGGCCGTCTACGTCGACAACGGCTCACCGTTCGTGTCCGGCCAGCTGCTGCGAGCGACCGCGGTGCTCGGGATCAAGTTGATCCACAGCCGGCCGGGCAGGCCGGAGGGCCGCGGGAAGATCGAGCGGGCGTTCCGCACGGTCCGCCAACAATGGCTGGTCGAGCTCGCGGACCACCCGCCGGACAGCCTCGAGGAGCTCAACAGGCTGTTCCAGGCGTGGGTCGAGTCGGTCTATCACCGGCGCGCGCACTCGGAGACCGGCCAGCCGCCATTGGAGCGGTTCCTCGCTGCGGGCGCGCCGACCGTGCCGGGCGAGCGGGTGCTGCGCGAGGCGTTCCGCTGGTCGGAATGGCGGACCGTCTCGAAGACCGGCACGCTCGGCATGCACGGCAACACATATGAGGTCGACCCCGGGCTCGCGGGCCGCCGCGTGGAGCTCGTCTTCGACCCCTTCGAGCTGGCGGAAGTCGAGGTTCGCCTCGACGGCCGGCACGCCGGCCTGGCGGTGCCGTTGCGGATCAAACGGCACGTGCACCCGCGCGCGCAGCCACCGAGCGAGCGGGCTGAGCCGACCGGGATCGACTACCTGCGCCTGGTCCGCGAGCGCCGCGAGCGCGAGCTCGACCAGCGGCGGATCGACTACCGGCGGCTGCCCGGCACGCCGGCCGGCGGCGCCGACCCCGAAGACCACGACCAGGACGAAGACCACGACCAGGACAGGAAGGAGGGCATCGGATGAGCATCGACCATCTCAGAGCGCACTGGGGGCTGTCGCGCACCCCGTTCACGAAGGAGCTGGCGCCGTCGATGCTGTTCTGCTCGGCCGCGCACCAGCAGGCCGTCGCACGGATCGGCTGGATCGTCAGCGAGCGCGCATTGGGGGTCGTCTGCGGCGAGGTCGGCGCCGGCAAGACCGTCGCCGCCCGCGCCGCGAGCGCCGCCCTGGACACGAGCCGCTACACGATCGTCTACCTGCCCAACCCGGCGGTCGGGGCGCGCGGGATCTACACCCAGATCGTCCGCGCCCTCGGTGCGACGCCGCGGTTCTACCGCGCGACGCTGATCCCGCAGGCGACCGAGCTGCTCGCCGCCGAGACCAGCGAGCGCGGCAAGACCGTCGTTTTGGTCCTCGACGAGGCTCACCTATTGTCGGTCGAGCAGCTCGAGGAGCTGCGGATGCTGACCAACTCCGAGATGGACTCCAAGGCGACGTTCGCGTGCCTGCTGCTCGGCCAGCCGACCTTGCGCCGCCGGCTCAGACAGGGCGTGTTCGCCGCCTTGGATCAGCGGATCGCGCTGCGCTGCACGCTCGACGGGATGAACCGCAAGGAGACCGGCGACTACATCGCGCATCACGTCAAGCTCGCCGGCCGCTCCGACACGCTGTTCTCAGACGACGCGGTCCAGTTGATCCACGAGGCCTCGCGCGGCCTGCCACGGGCCGTGAACAACCTCGCCACGCAGACGCTGATCGCCGCCTACGCGACCAACAAGTCGATCTGCGACGAGAACTCAGCGCGCGCCGCGGTCGCCGAGATCACCAGCGAATGAGCGGCGAGCTGATCCCGCTGTTCGATCCGAGCACGCCGGCGTCAGAGCCAGCAGCAACGACGCTGCCGGCGCCGGCGGGCTGGCCGGCGCCGCCCGACCCGGCCGCCTATCACGGGCTGCCCGGCCAGCTCGTTCAGAGGATCGCGCCGAACACCGAGGCCGACCCGGTCGCGATCCTCGCGCAACTGCTCGTCGCCTGCGGCGCGCTGATCGGCCGCGGCGCGCACTACCAGGTCGAGGCGACGCTTCACCACCCCAACGAGTTCGTCGTGCTCGTCGGGACCAGCGCCAAGGCGCGCAAGGGATCGTCGTTCGACCACATCGCCCGACTCCTATCCGCCGTCGATCCCGGCTTCGCGTCGCGGCTGACGACCGGCCTGTCCAGCGGCGAGGGATTGATCTGGGCGGTCCGCGACCCCCAAGACCACGACCGCGGCCAGGCCGACAAGCGGCTCTTGGTCGTCGAGCCCGAGTTCGCGTCGGTGCTCAAGTCGACCGGCCGCGAGCTCTCGACACTCTCGCCGACGCTGCGCTCCGCCTGGGACGGCCGGCCCTTGGCGCTGTTGACCCGCACCGCGCCCGCCAGAGCGACCAGCGCGCACATCTCGATCATCGGGCACATCACCGACACCGAGCTGCGCCGCCACACGACCACCGTCGAGATCGCCAACGGCTTCCTCAACCGGTTCATGCTCCTCGCCGTCCGACGCGTGCGGCTGCTGCCCGAAGGCGGCGACCCCGACCCCTTGAACGGCAGCGGGCTCGCGCGCTACCTCGCGCGCGTGCTCAAGCAGGCGCAGACCGCCGGGCAGCTCACGCTCGACCCGGACGCGCGCGAGCTGTGGTGGCAGACCTACCCGCAGCTGACCGCCCCCGGCGACGGCCTCACCGGCCAGCTCACCGCACGCGCCGAAGCGCACACGATCCGGCTCGCGCTGCTCTACGCGCTGCTCGACACCCAACGCCAGATCCAGCCCCAGCACCTCAACGCCGCGCTCGCGCTCTGGGACTACGCCGCCCGCTCAGCCACCTGGGCGCTCGCCCAGGCGACCGGCGACCCGCTCACCGAACAACTCCACACGGCGCTCGTCCGCTCGCCCGACGGGCTCACCCGCACCCAGATCCGCGACCTCTGCCAGCGCAACATCCCCGCTCCGCGGATCGACCAGGCGCTCGCGAACCTCGCCGCCGCCGGCCGCGCCCAACGCCAACGGACGCTCACCGCCGGCCGGCCTGCCGAGCTCTGGACCTCCTCCCAGCCAGGCTGACCGCCGACGCCACGAACCGGCAGCCCCCGGCCCCGGCGAAGACGTCAACCGCGATCCCACCGCCATCCCCCGTCCGGGCCCCCGGACCCTCCCTGCCAACCAGCGGCGCGCGCACGGCGCTGTCACCCGCAGGGCGGCCGCAGACCGAGCGCGAAGCGCTTGACAGCGACGGGCGCCGCCGCTACCCGCCGCCCACGAAGCCAACCACCGCGCACGAACACGCGTTTGCCCTTTGGTCGTTCGGTCGTTCGCCCCCCTCATCACCACCCAGAGTGGCGCCGCCATCACCATCCTCGATGTCCGTCAACAACGCCCGCGCCCGATCATCCGGCCACACCACCGCCGGCCGCACCACCACCGCCGGCCGCATCACCGGGCGATCCGGCGGCTCACTAGCCATCACCGCCGCCACGCCCCGCACCAGCAACAGCGCGATCACGCCCCACAACGCGACCCGGCCAAGCACCCGCAACACACCCGCCGGCGTCGTCTCCCGCGCCCGCGCGCGGATCGGCCAGTCCGGC
>JBLNDU010000083.1:0-2619 GCA_050261935.1 Nocardioidaceae bacterium
TGTTGCCGGCGTGCAGCTCGATCGCGACCGGCCGCCCGTCGGGGGCGCAGATCAGCCCGTAGTTGACCTGCAGGCTGCCGCGCTTGCCGTCGCGCGAGTAGCCGATCTGCGCCAGCGGACAGCAGCGTCCCTCCACGTAGCTGGACGACAGGTCATAGAGCACGTACCCGTCGGCGGCCAGGTGCCGGCGCGCGAGCGCGCGCTCGATCCGCTCCTGGCGCTCCAACAGCCAGTCCATCGCGCCCAGCAGCTCGCGCTCGGACACCGCCCCCACGCCGAGCTCGTCAGACAGCGTCGTCTGCCCGAAGCGGCGCGTCGCCGACAGCTTCGAGCCCGCCGCCAACAGCCGCTGACAGATCAACGCGACGCACAGATCGCGCTCGCGGCAGCGCTCGCGCGACAACAGCCGCTCGAGGTCCAGATCGCGCAGCACGCCCAGCACCGCCGCGACGTGCCCGTGCGGCAGCGAACGCTCGATCGCGAGCGCCTCGCCAGCGCTCACCAGCGTCTCGCCGCGCAACACGCGCCGCACCGCGTCGATCGCCTGCGGCGGCAGATGCGACAGGTTCGCGAGCGTCTGCTTGCGCACCCGGTCGCCGTCGCGGTAGCTGCGCCGGACCAGCGTCGTCTCGTACTCGCGATCCCGATGCCGCCGCTTGCTCGTGACCACATGCATCGCCGATGACTGCCGCGCCATCAACACAGTCTCGCAGGAATCCCGGACGGATCGCCAAAATGACTCGTGACTACATCACGCCAGCGAGAAACGCCGGAAACCCCCTACCGAGCGGGCTCGCGCCCTCATCACACGGAAAAGTTCCGACTAACTAGTTCCCCCGGAAAAACGCTCGCTCCGTCCGAGCGGGATGCTAAAAGCGCCTGCATATGAGCGTGTTTCTGGTTGTTGGTGTGGTGTGTTGAGGGTCGCGCCGGAGCGTCAGGGGTGTCTGCTTGAGGGGCTGCTGCCGGCGGGCGTGGCGTTGCTGCCGGCGGACCTGGCGGCGATCGACGCGTTGCTGGCCGAGGGCGGCGTGTACGCGTCGGTGTGGCAGCTGTGGCGTGATCGGGACGCGGCCGACGGGACGTTCGGTCTGCTGATGGGGCGCCCGACGATCCCGATCGAGTGCTTCGTGCGGATGATGGTGCTCAAGACGCGCAACGGCTGGGGCTATGAGCGGCTGATCAGGGAGGTCTCTGACTCGATCCACCTGCGGCGCTTCTGCGAGATCGGGCTCGCCGAGCGAGTCCCGGACGAGTCGACGCTGCGCAAGCACGTGCACCGGCTCGGCGCGGCCACGATCGAGGCGATCACGCTTGAGGTGATCGCGCGCTCGGCGGCGCAGACCGGGTTTCGGGAGCGCGCGGCGCGGGTGGACTCCACGGTCGTCGAGGCCGACGTCAAGTTCCCCACCGACGCCGGCCTGGCGGCCGACGGCGTGCTGGTGCTGGCGCGCGCGGGCAAGCGCCTGCGCGGCCTGGCCGGGCCGGGCGCGCCGCGCGTGCGTGACCGCGCTCGCGGCGCCAAGGGCCGCCTGCGCAGGCTCGGGCGCACGCTCAAGCGCCGCAACCAACAAGCAAAGGCCGAGATCGAGAAGATCACGGCCGAATGCGGGGAACTGCTGGCCAAGTCGATCGCCGAGGCGCGCCGGCTGGCCGCGCACCTGCGGGCCGGCAGCGAGACCCAGCGGGCCGCCGCCGAGTCGCTGCTGGTGCTGATCGGCCGCTGCGAGCGCGTGCTCGAGCAGATCCGCAAGCGGCTGGCAGGCGAGCGCATCGCAGACCGGCTGGTCTCGCTGCATGACCCCGACGCGCGCCCGATCTGCAAGGGCAAGCTCGCCAAGAAGACCGAGTTCGGCTACGTCCAGCAGACCTGCGAAATCACCGAGAAGACGACCGGCGCCCGCGGCTACCTGCTGCCCCCGACGACCGCGCCCGGTAACCCCGGCGAGAACCAGCTGCTGCCCGCCACGCTCAAGCACGCCGACAAGCTCGGCCTCAAGCTCAAGGAGATCGCGCTCGACGGCGGCTTCAGCGGCGGCCCGACCGACGACGCCGTCAGCGCAAGCCAGCAAGAGCCCACCACCGTCTACATCGCCGGCGTCCGCGAGCCCGACTCGCCCCGCACCCGCCGGCGCCTGTACCGCTACCGCGCCGGCGCCGAGGGCCGCGTCAGCCACCTCAAGAACCGCTACGGGCTCAGACGCTCACGGCTGCGCGGCCACGACCGCCAGCGCGCCTGGTGCATCTGGAGCGCGCTGGCCTACAACCTCGACACGCACGCCCACCGCCTCTGCTAGCCACCAACCCACCCCGGCCACCGAAAACAAGAGCATCGGTGGCCGGGCCTGGTCGCGGCGTGCCCGAAAACGCTGCGAACACCCCCAAACCACCCCCGAACGCCGCCCGCAGCACCGCAAACGCCGCCGCCAGCACGACCGCCGCCGACAGCCGACCAAGCAGCTCACGTTTTTCCGGAGGAACTAGCTAGGAGCGGGCGCGGCCATCGACCGGCTGGTCGGTGGTTGCCCATAGTCGGATCGCGGACTGCTCGTCGCGACGAGCCGTGGCGGGGTCAGTCCAGGGTGGCGGCCTCCCAGCAGAAGGCGGCGAGCTCGCGGG